>JAFKFP010000167.1 GCA_017308185.1 bacterium
CTGTTATTTCAAGTCGTGACGACTCTATCACATGTACCTCGCGACACACCGGACGCCGAATCGCTCACGTGCCATAACCTTAAGAGCCTAGCAGGCTTCTGCTTACACTCACCCCGCTCGATACAGAGCATTCCAAAGGCGGGTGTCCAGCCTTGAAAATCCGCCCTCTCACTTGCCTGGATCCTATCCCGCAGGCTGTTCGAGGAAACCGCGCAGCGCCGCAAGGAACCCACCAGCCTCGCTGCCATCCATCGCGCGATGGTCGAAGCTCAGGCACACATTCATGATCCAGCGGACGCCGATGCTGCTGTCATCGAGTGCGACGGGACGGCGCACCGCCCGCTCCATCGTCACGATCGCAACCTGCGGGACGTTCACAATCGGCTTGGAAGCGATCGAACCGAAAGCCCCGGTGTTGTTCACCGTGAACGTGCCGCCCTCGATGTCGGAGAGTTGCAGCCGGCGCGACCGCGCGCGTTCGGCCACATCGGAAATCGCGAGAGCAAGGCCCTCGACACTCAACCGGTCCGCCTGGCGCACCACAGGCACCACGAGACCCGTCTCCGTGGCGACAGCGACACCGATATCGAGGTCGTCGTAGATGCGCAGTTCGTCCCCGGTCCATCGGCCGTTCAGCGATGGGAATTCGCGCAGCGCGCGGCACGTCGCGTGGACAAAGTAGGGCAACAGCGTAAGCGAGCCGCCATGCCGTTGCTCGAAGGCCGTACGGTCGTGGCTCCGCTGTGCCATAAGTGCCGTAACGTCCGCCTCGACCATGGTCCATGCCTGCGGTGCTTCGCTCATCGAGCGCTGCATATTCGCCGCTATCGTCCGTCGCGTGGGCGAGAATGTGGCTACGCGGAACGGCCTCCCGCCCTCGGACGGAGCCGTAGCCGGGGGCGCTTCGGACTCTGGCTGACGCAACAATGATGGCATCGTGATGGCCTGTTCCACGTCCTTGCGGCGCACACGCCCGCCGATCCCCGTACCGGTGATGCGTTCGAGGTCAATGGCATGTTCGCGTGCGAGGCGGAGCACCGCCGGGGAATAGAACCTTCCCCGTGGTTCGGGGTTTCGATCGCCTGGTCCCTGCGCCACGTCCGGTGCCGAAGGAGGTGATGCGGGCCGCCCAGTAGAGACGTTCGCGGGCGCCGCCGTGACCGGCTGAGGGCGAGATGCGGATGGTTGCGATGCGCCCGTCTCTGCCAGGTCGCACAGTGGCTCGCCGACCTGCGCGACTTCGCCCTCCGCCACGAACTGCTGCCCCATCGTCCCGGCGTAGGGCGACGGGAGTTCAGCGGTAACTTTCTCGGTCTCAATTTCGCAGAGGGCGTCATCGAGTGCGACGGCATCGCCGGGCTGTTTCAGCCAGTGCAGGACAGTCCCTTCGGTGATGCTCTCGCCGAGTTGGGGCATCGTCACAGTTACCATCACGCCCTCCTAGTACGCAGCGAGTTCGCGCGCCGCTGTAGCAATCTTGTCCCGGTCTGGCATGAAGAATGCCTCCATAGCATGGGCATACGGCATTGCCGGGATATCGGGCGCGGCAAGCCGCCGTACGGGCGCATCGAGATATTCAAACGCGTGCTCAGCGATCAGCGCCGCGATTTCGCCGCCGAACCCGCCCGTTAGCGTGTCTTCGTGGACGATGAGCACCTTACCGGTGTTCCTGGCAGTTTCGAGGATGGTCTCCACGTCGAGTGGGAGTAGCGTCAGCAGGTCCACGACGGTGCACTCGATGCCCTCGGCGGACAGGCTTTCAGCTGCCGCGAGCGACTCGTGCAGCATCAGACCGTAGGCGTAGATGGTCAGATCGCCGCCTCTACGTGTGACTCGTGAGCGGCCGATCACCGTCTCTGCCGCCGCACCGTCGATCTCCTGCCTTATGAGCCGGTAGGTGCGTTTGTGCTCGAGGAACAACACGGGATTCGGGTCATCCACTGATGCCCGTAGCAGCGAGCGGTAGTCTGCCGGGAACGATGGCGCCACGACCTTCAGCCCCGGGAGATGCGTGTAGTACGCCTCAATCGATTGCGAGTGGTGTTGCCCGCCGTGCACCCCGCCGCCCCATGGCGTCCGTACGACCATCGGTAGCGATGATTCCCCGCGTGTCCGGTACGACCAGCGTGACGCCTCACTTACGAATTGGTCGAACGCCGAGTGGATAAAGTCAGCGAACTGGATCTCCGCGATGGGGCGCATGCCATAGTGCGCAGCGCCAATGGAGACTCCCACGATCGACGATTCGGCGAGCGGCGTATCGATGAGCCGCCCGGGAAATCGTGCCTTGAGCCCTTCCGTCGCCCGGAAGACGCCGCCCGTCTCCACGTCTTCTCCAAGGATGAACGTCCGGGCGTCGGCATCAAGTGCCTCGCCCAGCGCCGTCCTCACTGCCTCAAGTACCGTCATCACAGCCATGCTTCACTCCCGGTAGACGAACCCGAGCGCATCTTCCGGCGCCGGGTCAGGCTGGTTGGTGGCCCACTCGACGGCGTCCTGCACCTCGGCCGTGACACGCTCCTCGATCTCGTCCAGTTCTTCGGGCGGGAAGACCTTGTCGGTCTCGACACGACGCCGGAAGAGCGTGATGGGGTCCTTTTGCGTCCACTCCTCGAGTTCCGCCTTTGGGCGGTAGCGGCTATCGTCGTCATCGCTCGAATGAGCCCCAAGCCGGTAGCAGCGCGCCTCGATCAGGAACGGACCGCCGCCGCGGCGCGCCTGATCGACCGCCGGTTTCACTGTTTGATACACCGCGATGGCGTCCATCCCGTCCACGGACGCACTGTGCATGTTGTATGCACGTGCCCGGTCCGCGACATGTGCGATAGGCATCTCTTTTTCGGTCGATTCAGAAATCGCGTACCCATTGTTCTGGACATAAAAGATGACTGGCAGACGGTGAATCTGCGCGAAGTTGAGGGCCTCGTGGAAGTCGCCCTTGCTGGTGCTGCCTTCCCCGCAGCACGTCAGCACAACGATCGGGTCGCTCGACATTTTCGCCGCAAGCGCGATACCCGCCGCGTGGAGCAGTTGGGTTGCGACAACGCTACCGCCGGTTACCACCTTCCGCGAGCCCACACCCCAGTGTGACGGCATCTGCCGGCCGCCCCCGTGCGGGTCATCCTTCTTCGCAAGCAGGTTGAGCATCGCCTCTCGGGCACTCATACCGAACACCAGGTTCATGGCAAGGTCGCGGTAATACGGGACGAGATAATCCTCGCCGCGCTTTAGCGACATCGCGGCGCCCACCTGCGCTGCCTCCTGGCCGGTCCCGCCGATGAAGAACGGAGCGCGGCCCTGCCGGTTCAATGCGAGCATGCGCTCATTCAGCCGCCGCGCGAGCAGCATCGTTTCGTACATCTCTTCGAGTTGCTGCTCGCTCAGGAGATACTGGTCGATCGTCTCCTTCGAACGTGGACGCCGCTCCTTCGCTGTCATGAGACCCCCTGCGGCAACGGCACACGTGTCCAACGGATGCGTGAGTATTCTCGCCGCGAAAGCATCATGGTTCGCCCTCCCGTGCCGTCCGAAAAACCGCTCCAAGCATACCGCATATTGTGGCCGCGCAAGCGGCGGGAGGTGGCTACCCCCTGCACCGTTGGGCCGCACCGTAGAAAGGTGCTTCAAATCTCATATGAGACATTTCACTTGTGTCATACGCGTTTGCTGCCGTAGTATGCGCTCTCGTTATCGGGGACACTACGGGGGAACGATGGCAGGTGCGGCGGCGGCCTTGTTACAGGTGGACGAGATCACCATTTCGTTTGGTGGCCTCGTGGCCCTCGATGGCGTTTCGTTCGATGTGCGAGAGGGTGCCATCGCGGGCCTCATCGGTCCCAACGGTGCGGGGAAAACGACACTCTTCAACTGTATCACCCGCCTCTACTCGCCAGACCGCGGGCGTATCACCTTCGCCGGGCAGGATCTGCTTCGCACCCCGGCATACCGTATCGCCGGTGCTGGCATTGCCCGGACCTTCCAGAATCTCGCACTCATCCCAGGCATGTCGGTGCTCGAGAACGTGCTCATCGGCGCCCACTGCACGCTACGCGCCGACCCGGTCTCGTCTGCTTTGAGGTTGCCCCACGTGCGGCGCGAGGAACGCCAGGCTCGTGAACGGGCCCTCGAAGTAATCGACTATCTGCGGCTATCGGGTGTCCGCAACCTCGCCGTCGGAGTCTTGCCCTACGGGCTCCAAAAGCGCGTTGAGACGGCTCGCGCGCTCGCCAGCCGGCCGAGGCTGCTGCTGCTCGACGAACCAGCCGGCGGTCTGAGTCATGAGGAGGTGCTTGCGCTTGCCCATGAGATCCGCGACATACGCGACCGTTTCAACCTGACGATCTTGCTCGTGGAACACCACATGAGTCTCGTCATGGGCGTGTCCGACCAGGTTGCGGTACTCGATTTCGGCAAACGCATCCCCCTGGGCACGCCCGATGAAGTGCGCAAAGACCGCGCCGTCATCGAAGCCTACCTGGCCGACGACGCCGACCCGGCCACGGAGGAACCGGCAACCACCGGGCAGGCGGAGGGTGACAATGCTTGAAGTCCGCGGTATCCGCGCGGCCTACGGACCTGTCGTCGCGCTACACGACGTTTCGATTACTGTGCCAGACGGCGCCATCGTCACCATCCTGGGCGCCAACGGCGCCGGGAAGTCCACGACGTTACGGACCGTGACCGGCCTGCTGAAGCCACTTGCCGGATCGGTGATCCTCGATGGGGTCGACATCGCCGGGAAGTCGCCGGACTGGATCGTCCGACAGCGAGTCGCCCATGTGCCAGAGGGGCGCCAGATCTTCGCCACCCTTACCGTCAGCGAAAACCTCGCGCTCGGCGCCTATTCCCGTTCCGACGAACGGGGCATCGCGGCCGACCTCAAGCGCGTGTTCGACTACTTCCCGCGTTTGTTCGAACGCCGTCGCCAAATCGCCGGCACTCTGTCGGGCGGCGAACAGCAGATGCTCGCGATCGGCCGCGCACTCATGCTCCGTCCTCGCATGTTGTGCCTCGATGAACCAAGTCTTGGACTCGCACCGCTTGTTGTGCGTGACATCTTCCGGATCATCCAGACGATCAACAAAGACGACGGTGTCGGCGTATTGCTCGTGGAGCAGGACGCAAAGATAGCACTTTCGATCGCCAGCTACGGCTATGTGCTCGAGACCGGCCGCGTAGTGGTCTCCGAACCAGCGGAAAAACTCGTTGCCAATCCGACGGTACGCCGTTCCTATCTGGGGTATTGAGGAGGTATCGCCGATGGAAGTGTTCTTCAGTCAGCTGGCGAACGGCCTCAGTACAGGTGCATTATATGCGTTGCTGGCGTTGGCACTGGTCTTTATCTTCCGCTCGACAGATATCGTGAACTTTGCCCAGGGCGAAATGGCGACATTTGGCACCTACCTCGGCTGGTCACTCTCTCGGCCGCTTTCCCTGAGCTGGATTCCGCTTCTCGGCATCGATCGCCATATCAATGTTATCTCGTGGAACCCGCAGATTTTTGGTGCGAGCCTCTCGCTCGGCACCCCGAACGAAGGCGTCACGCGCATGGGTTACATCGTCGTCTTCATCGTGACCGTGGCTATCTCGTTCGCCATCGGTGCCTTCATCGAGCGGTTCATCATCCGCCCGAGCGAGGGCAAGAACCTCCTGAACGCGGTTATCGTCACTCTCGGGCTATTCATCCTCTTCAACTCGCTATCGCTCTACCGGTATGGCCCAACTCCACAGGTCTACCCCTCACCCGTGAAGGCCGCCACCGCCGTTGATTTCGGCATTTTCAAGATGAGCCAGCAAGCACTCTTCTCGTTCTGTGTCGGCGTCGTCTTGATGCTCCTCGTGTACTGGTTCTTCCAGCGCACGAAGCTCGGGCTCGGCATGCGTGCGGCGGCCCTCAACCCGCGTGCAAGCGAGCTTATGGGGATCAACACAGGGCGAATGCTGACCCTCGGCTGGGCGCTTGCCGCTGCGATCGGGTGCGTCGCGGGCATGATGGTCGCCCCGCAGGTTGCGGGCATCTCGCCTAGCCTCATGCTCACGATTCTGCTGTATGCGTTCGCGGCCGCCGTCCTTGGAGGTCTCGACAGCGCTCTCGGCGCCGTGATTGGTGGCCTGGCAGTAGGCATCGGCCAGGCCATGGTGGTCCAGTACGTCGGTTCCCAGTGGAGCGACCTCATCGCGTTCGGGCTCATCATCGCCGTCCTCATGGTCAAACCAACTGGCCTATTCGGCTCGCCCGTCTTGGAGAAGGTGTAGTGATGCGATTCGAAGCCACTGGCTCCTACCGTCATGGCTATGAGCGATTCGTGCCGGCGCCCGTCGAAATGGTTCTTCTGGCCGCGCTGTTCATCTTCTGCTGGAAGCTTTATGGCGGCATCAACAACTCGGCCGTGGCGGGCATGTCAAGCGTTGTCATCGTGGCGATCGCGTGGGTCCTCGGTATGGCCATACGCGTCGCTACCAACGACCTCAGATGGTGGCTGTTGATTGGCTTTGGGCTAGCGGTGCTCGCTCCATTCCTGGCTGGGAACAACTATCAGGTCGGCATCATGGCGCAGGTCTGCGTGTTCACCATGATGATTCTCGGCCTCAACATCGTCGTCGGCTACACGGGGCAGATCTCTATCGGCCATGGTGCCCTCGTCGGAATCTCTGCGTACTTCATCGCCGTCCTCACCCATTACTCGGGCTGGCCCATGTGGCCGGCGATCATTGTGGCCGTCTTTATCACCACTGCGTTCGGTGCCCTGCTTGGCATCCCCGCGCTGCGCCTCGCTGGGCCGTACCTCGCCATCGCGACGCTCGCTGTGGCGCTCATTTTCCCGCTCGTGGTCAAGCTCGATCAGTTCCAAAAGTACGATGGCGGCAACTCAGGCATTCGCGAGGAGCGCATCACGCCTCCCTCCGGACTCGACTCACTCTTCAAAAACAACGCGCCGGCCACCTACAAGAATGAGTTCGCGAAGTCGCAGTTCTCCCAACAGACCTATATCTACTACATCCTCCTCGCGGCGGCGATCATCGGCACGTGGGGGGCCTGGAACCTCACTCGCAGCCGCTTCGGACGTGCCTTCGTCGCGGTCCGCGACAGTGAAGTCGCGGCGACTGCAATGGGCATCAATACCGCGCTGTACAAAGTCATGGCGTTCGGCATCAGTGCGTTCTACGCGGGCATTGCGGGCGCGCTGTTCTGGGTCGAAATCAGCTTCGTCTCCACCGAGTCGTTCGACCTCTTCAATCTGTCGATCTACCCGCTCGCGTACATGGTAATCGGCGGCCTTGCCACGATTGGAGGCAGCCTGCTCGGCGCCTTCGGCTATCTCTGGGTTCCACAGACTGTGCTCAAGATCGCGACCATTGACCAGGGGTTCGGGGATCTCCAGGGAGCCATTACGGGACTCCTGCTTGTCGTGTTTATGACCCGCCTCCCGCAGGGCGTGTGGGGGTGGGTGCTGGGTGTGAACCGCTATAGCTGGCGGGCACTCTCCGCCGACACGCGCGCCCTCGCCGCCCGCCCGCAGCCCACCTTCTGGGCGTTTGTAGCCGCGGCCATCGTGATCGTCATCCTCACCGGTGCGTTCATCGGGAGCGTCTGGTCTCTGTTTGCGGCCGGGCTGTTCATCGTGGCGCCCACCAGTGCGTGGACAAGTGTCTTTGCGCCGTTCCGCCGCGCCACCACCAGCCTTCTGCGCAGAGCGCGAGGCAGGCCGCGCCCTCCCGAATCCGCACCCGCCGATGCTGGCTGACGTACACGGTTCTCGGAACCACTCCGGGGAAGGAGGCTCAACCAATACAACAGCGCGCACTCATGGCCCACCGCTGGTGAGGCCCGTCCAATCTACTGGAGGGAGGAATCCTCATTCATGACAAAGAATCGAATAGCCGCCATAGCCGGATGTGTCGGTGTCGCGATCTTGCTTGTGCTCGCTGCAGCGGCCTGCAGCAGCAGCTCGAGCGACAAGACAACCACGGCGGCCGCCACCACGGGCGGAGCGGCGTCAAGCACTGCACCCGCGAATTCGGCGGCCACGGGGAGCTCCACAGCATCCGGCGGCGACGCAGCCGCCAAGCTCGACAGCATCAGCGGCGACACCACGGGTGTGACCGACGACCAGATCGTTATCGGCACGTTCTTTGCACAGACGGGGCCCGCGGCCGTCTACGACCCTATCCTCGAAGCCGAAAACGCCTACTTTGACAACGTCAACAAGAACGGCGGCATCAACGGGCGGAAGATCAAGTACATCATCTGCGACGATGGCTACAACCCCACGAAGACCATCAACTGCGTGAACAAGCTGCTCCAGCAGGACCAGGTCTTCATGCTGTATGGCACCCTCGGCACTCCAACCACGGACGCCGCGCAACCGCTGCTCAAGAGTGCCGGCGTGCCCGACTACTTCATCGCCAGCGGTGACGCGACGTGGGGCACCAGCGGAGCCAACTTCATCGGCCTCCAGCCCGACTACGTCACAGAGGGCACGGTCATGGGCAAGTATGCCGCAACCACCTACCCGGGGAAGAAGATCGGTATCGTTTATCAGAACGACGACTTCGGGAAGGAAGGCGACAAGGGCATCAAGCAGGGCCTCGGCTCCTCCAGCAGTGAGATCGTCGGCGAAGAGACCTACGAAGCGAACGCGGCTGACTGGAACGCCCAGGCCACCAAGCTCATCAGCAAGGGTGCGGAAGTGATGCTTATCTTCTCCACACCTACCCAGTACGCCGCAGCTCTCAAGTACGAAAAGGCCCAGGGCAAGACTGTCACCTGGATTGCCTCTTCCGTGGCTGCCTCCAGCCAGACCGCCAAGCTCGCACAGGGCGCCATGGACGGCACCATCACGACTGGCTATCTCCCGGATCCGAGCGATCCTGGTGCGGCCGCCCAGAAGGTCGACAAGTGGCTCAAGGACCACGGCATCGCCAACCCCAGCGCCTTCTCGTTCTACGGCTACACCTCCGCTCAGATGCTTGAGCAACTACTCAAGTCCACGGGCAAGAACCTGAACCGGTCATCGATCGCCTACGCCCTCCAGAATGTGGCCTTCACAGGTGATTTCAAGCCGGACCTCATGGAGTTCTCGCCCAAGATCAATAACAACAACATGTATCCCATTCGGTATATGTTTATGCAGAAGTGGGACGAGTCGAAGGGAGCGTTCGAGAAGGTCGGCGAAACCATCAACCTCGCCGGCAACAGCTAACCGACGAGCGGCACCAAGCTACGAGCAGCGGGCTGGTCCAGACGGCCGGCCCGCTTTGCCGCTGAGCCGCCCCGTCGCTAGCGTTGTCCATACCAATGGATGACGCGGGCATGAACGCCGGGGACATCGGAGCCGTGATAGATCTCGGCTCCAACTCCGCGCGGCTGCTTGTCGCCCGGGCGTTGGGCCCCTTCGGCTTCGAAGTCATCGATGAAGAGCGTTTCGATGCACGCCTTGGCGAAGGCCAGGCGGATGGCCTCCTCTCAGCGCCGGCCCTGCAGCGCGGCCTCGATGCAATGCGCACGATGGCAGCCATCGCGGCGACGTATCGTCCCGCCGCCATCACCGTGGTCGGTACCGAGGCGCTCCGCAATGCCACGAATGCGAACATGCTCCTCGCTGCTGTCGCCGCAGAGACCGGCCTCGATGTTACCGTGCTCTCGGCTCCCGAAGAGGCTGCGGCGTCGTTTCTGGGCGTCATCAACAGCACCACGCTCTCCGACGGAGAAGTCCTTGATCTTGGGGGCGGCTCGATCGAAGTGATGAGCGTGCGCAACCGGGCCCTGGTTGCGGCCCGGTCTGCACCGCTTGGCGCTATCTATGCGCGTGAACGCTACCTGACCTCCGATCCGCCAACCAGCCGGCAGGTACACGCGCTCCGCAAGGCTGTACGCCAGCAGTTGGACGGCCTTGATCCTGCGCCTTCCCTCGTGGGCACCGGAGGCGCGATACGTAACCTCGCCCGCATCGTTCGGCAGACGCGGCACTACCCTCTTCGGCGTATTCACGGGATGGTGCTTCGCCACGCGGAGGTTCATCGGCTCGCGCGCCAGTTGTCCCGTATCCCTGAAGATCAGCGGCGGAAGGTTCCCGGCATTGGAGCACGCGCTGCTACCATCCACGCCGCTGCCATCGTCGTGGATGAAGTGATGCACATCGCCGTCGCGGATGATCTCGTGGTTGCCGGGCAGGGCCTCCGCGAAGGGCTGCTGTGGCGGCATCTTCGGGCCGCCGCCCCGGTGCTGCCCGATGTTCGTTCAGCCTCGGCCCAGGCGCTAGCCTCTGCGAATGGAGTGGACTTCGCCGCTGCACGTCCGGTGTATGCCACCGCCCTTCGCCTGTTCGATACCATCGCGGACCTGGCTGGACTCACCGCCGCCGACCGCGATTTGCTGCAGACGTCGGCACAACTCAGCCAGATCGGGACACATATCGACTACTACGACCGTGAGCGGCATGCCGAGTACATGGTGCTCAGCGGCGACCTCCACGGGTTCACCCACCGGGAAGTAGTATTGCTGGCTGCGATCATCCGGTGGAGCGAAAGCGGCACAGTACCATTGGGCCTCTACCGCGACCTGTTGACACCCGGTGACGCGGAGCACGCGGCCATGCTCGCGTGCGTCCTCGGTGTCGCACAGGCTGTGCACAGGCGCACTCCGAGCACCGTCGTACAACTCGATGTCCAGGTGAAGCGCCGTGTCCTGCGGCTTACCATCCACGCCCGCGACGCTGCACTACCCGAACTGGCGGCGCTCGCAAGGCAACAGGCTCGCTTCAGCGCGGCATTCCACCTCGATCTGCAGGCACGTGCCTTGAAAGCTTAATGCTCCGCGAACCTCCGGAGCATTCCCGGTTGCATCAGCCACACCATCACGCCGCTCCGGGGCGTGGCCAACGAGTCCGCTTCGATGAGGAGTGCTCCGCCCTTCTTGATCTGGACCATTGGTCTGCCTTCCGTACCCGTGAGGAGCAGGGAGGTCAGGCCGGAGAGCCACGGCTCGTGCCCGACGAGCATCGCGGCCGAGGCATCTGCGTCGCGCAGAATCCCGAGAACTGCGGCCTGGTCCCCTGTCGCGAGCCCAGCGCAGTCGATTGACCGCGGCAGGCCGCACAGTTCGGCCGCGATCGCTGCGGTCTGCCGCGCACGGAGCAACGGGCTCGTGAGGATGGCTTCTGGTCGGAACAGCGTCGCGAGACCAGCCAGCGCAGCGCGCGTGCGATCCATCGCCTCTGGCGCCAACGGCCGCTCGCCATCATCGATCTCGGGGCTGCGCGGGACCGCGATGCCGTGCCGGACGAGGCAAAGACGCACCGCTATCTGTCCCCGTCCTCCGCGCGCTGGGCTGACTCGAGCGCGACGGCGGTGATCTTCCAGCCATTAAGGACCTGTCGCCACGTGGCCGTAAGCGTTGCTCTGCCTTCAGCGGCAACGAACGTCACGCGATAGCGTTGACCACCGTCCTCCGTTTGCCCCGCGTCCTCGATTTCATACGATTCCATGTTGGGCATGGTGGCTGGTGAAACGCCGCCGTTGGCCGCCGCTAGCTGCATCATCTGGGTGAGCGCTTCCGGCGTGATGTCTGCCATCACCTGCGAGATGTTGCCGGACATCACCGCCTGTGCGTTGCGCTCTGCCGCCTCGCGAGCAGATCCCCGTGCCGCGTCAGTCATTCGTTAGCGCTCGGCCAGGTCATCGATTTGCCATTTGCCATTGCTTTCGACCCACTTGCTCCACACGACGCGTGTCTTGTCGCCAATGTAGCTGATTTCGGCCTCGTTGTTGCCCAGGTCCTTCACATCGTAGCTCGTGGCGGTGATTGGGTTTGCCGCGAGAGCGCCCACTTTGGCCATGGCATTGGGCGTGAAGTCACCCATGAGTCCGGCCATATTCCCTGTAACGACATCGTTCGCGTGGCGCTGTTGTGTATCTGCGAGGTCAGCCATGGTGAGCGTCTCCTTATTGCGTACTGAATCGGCGTTCAGATTACCCGGCCCACGCCAGCCGAGGCAATGCCGGCAATTCAGCCAATCTTCTCGCCGTCCTGCTTGCGGGCTAGGAAACGGACGAAGTCATACCAACCGCAGCCACTTGCGCTTTCCGACCTGGATGACCGAGCCGCTCCTGCCCTGTTCCGACATATCTGCCGGGCGCCCGTCGACCGTCACTGCACCCTGTTCAAAGAGGCGTCGCGCCTCCCTCTTCGAAGGCGCCGCGCCCCCTGCCACGATGATGTCCACGAGCGGCTGGGCGCCGTTCAGCCGGAACTCCGGCATGTCGGCCGGCGCCTCCTTACGCTGCACGGTCCGCTCGAACGCTGCTTGCGCCGCCTGTGCCGCGCTCTCGCCGTGGAACTCCGTCACGATCTCTCGGGCAAGCCGCTTCTTCACCCCCATCGGGTCGTCGTGCGCGCGCGACATAATCTCTGGAATGGAACTCCGGCTCACGTTGGTTGCAAGGATGAAGAACTGCTCGATCACATCATCCGGTAACGACATAACCTTCCCGTACTGCTCATCCGCAGTGTCGTTGACCCCGATGTGGTTGCCCTTCGATTTTGACATCCGCTCCTTGCCATCGAGGCCCACGAGAATCGGCATCGTGACCGGTACGTGCGGTTTCTGGCCCGCATCTTCCTGGATCTTGCGCCCCGCCATGAGGTTGAATAGCTGCTCGGTGCCGCCCACCTGGACGTCACATTCGAGTGCATACGCGTCGTACCCCTGCATGAGTGAGTACAGGAATTCGTGGAGGTAGATCGCGTCCCCGTCGTCCCAGCGCTTGCGAAAATTGTCACGGCGCAGCATCTCCGCCGCGGTGAACTTCGAAAGCAGCGAAATAATCTCGGGGAACGTCAGCTGCGCGAGCCATTCGGAGTTGTGGCGCAGTTCGGTCTTCGATGCGTCGAGGATCTTTGCGGCCTGCGCGAAGTACGTCGTTTCGTTCGCAGTGATATCCTCCTGCGTCAGCATCGGCCGCAGTTTGTTCTTATCGCTTGGGTCGCCAATCAGCGCGGTCGTATCGCCAATCAGAAAGATCGCCTGGTGGCCGAACTGCTGAAACTGCCGGAGTTTCCGCAGCGGCACCGTGTGGCCCAGCGTGAGCGCCGTCGCCGTCGGGTCAATACCAAGATAGACCCGCAGCGGCCGGTCCAGTTCGATGAGCGCGCGGAGTTCGCGCTCCATCTCATGCTTCAGCCCCGCATCACCATAATCAACGCCGCTCATCAGGACAGGCATCTGCTCTTCGACCGGCGGCATCGTCCGTTTCGCCGTCATTCGAGCACCTCTCGTGCCGATTGCACATCCCGCCCGATCTGCGCCACCAGCGCATCGACGCTGGGGAACGCAACTTCACCGCGGATGCGATGCACAATCTCGATGTCCATCCGTTCGCCGTAGAGGTCACCTTCGAAGTCCATGAGGTGGGTCTCCACCGAAACATGGCCGGCATCGAAGGTCGGCCGCCGGCCGATGTTCGTCGCCCCCAGCAACCGGTGGTCTGCTACGCGCGCCCGAGTGGCGTAAACGCCTAGGGCAGGCAGTGCCCGATCGGCGGCGACGGAGATGTTCGCCGTCGGAAACCCAATCGTTCGGCCACGCTCGAATCCCTTCACCACCGGTCCGGAGAGCCGGTAGTTGCGCCCCAACAGCGCAGTCACTCGCTCCATATCTCCATCGGCCAGGGCTTTCCGGACAGCGGTGGAGCTGTACCGCACGCCGTCGTGCATCAGCGGCTCAATTTGGACGACGTCGAAGCCGAGTTCCGCGCCGAGGCGCCGCATCCGTTCGGCTGTGTCTTTGGGCGCCCCACGGCCAAACGCAGCGTCGGGCCCGAGAACCATAAGGCGCATTCGGACGAGTTCGTAGAATGCCCGTGCAAGGTCCTCGGCCGTAATTTCGGACACGTCGGATGTGAAAGTGAGCGGGATTACCCAATCGGCTCCAGCCGCGCGCATCAGTTCGATACGGTCTTCGAGCGAAGTGAGATAGCTCGGCGCGATCTCGGGCCGCAGTACCGTGATCGGATGTGGATGGAGCGTTACGACACCCGGGGTGAGCGCGCGAGCACGGGCCTCTTCGCTCAGTCGCGCGAGCAGCGCCTGGTGACCACGGTGCACGCCGTCAAGCACACCGATGGTGAGCGCTGACTCCGGGCCCGGAGCCCCGGCCCGCAGCTGAGCGAAGGTAAACGATGGGATGGATATGGCGTGATCGATGCGTCAAGACTAGCAGTTCCGCCACCTCAGAGGCGAGCGCACTCCGTGAGCCGGGTGCCACTCCTCCCGCGGCTGCGCTGGCATTGGCCCTGCACCTTGGCGGCCCAATACGCCACCCTTTACAGATAGTCGAGCGCGGGAGGTCCCAATGGATCAGGCAGAAACCATGCAACAGCGAATCAAGGGCTTCTTCCCGGATCTGCTGGGGATCCGCTTCGTTGAGGCCACGCCCGACCGCGTGCTCGCTGAACTCGACGTCCGCGATGACCTCTGCACGGTACCGGGCATTCTTCACGGCGGCGCCATGATGGCGTTCGCTGACACGCTCGGTGCGGTGGCAACCGTGCTCACCATTCCCGCAAACGCCCGGACCACCACGCTTGAATCCAAGACCAACTTCTTCGGGCCGGGCCGCGGTGGCACCACAATCAGCGCAGAGACGCTCCCGTTGCACCGCGGGAAACGCACGATGGTCTGGCAAACGTCGATCCGCTCTCCCGAGGGCAAGCTGCTCGCACAGGTCACGCAGACCCAGTACGTCGACAGCCCCTCCTGATGGCCTAGACCTCCAGTTGGTAGAGCGCCTTCGCGTTCTCGCCAAGGATAAGCCTGCGGCGTCGATCCGAAAGCCCCGCCACGCTCGCCTTAATCTGCTCCAGCGAATCCGCGCTCGAATCGACGTGTGGATAGTCCGAGCCCCACAGGAACCGGTCTTCGCCCATGAGGTCCATGATCGAATCGATGTTCTGCTCGCGGGGTTCCACCACGTAGTACACGTTGCGTTTCATGTACTCGCTCGGCTCGAGTTGCGTCTTCTCCGCGTACCCGAACATCTCGTATTTCTCGTCCAGCCGGTGCGCGATGTAGGGCGCCCAGCCAGCCCCTGCCTCGACACAGAGCAGCTTCAGCCTCGGAAAACGGTCGAAAAACCCGGTCATTATCAGCGAGGCCATCGCCGGGATGACCTGGAACGTGGCGCCCATCGCAAACGCATAGGTGCGGTTCGGTTCAATGAGGAGCGAAGAGAACCGGGTCGGATTTTCGAGGATACGATTGAACCGTACGATCACGTGCAGGCAGAGCGGGATGCCAGCATCTTCCATCTCGTGCCACAGTGGATCGAAGACCGGGTCGGCGGGGCTGCGTCCGAGCACTGGCTCGGGCGGCAGGAAGACGCCTTTGAATCCGAGCTTCAGGCACCGCCGGAGTTCGGCAAGGGCGAGTTCGGGATCATGCAGGGCAATGTGCGCCATCGGGTAGATGCGGTGCGGATACTCACCCACGAAATCCGTACACCAGCGGTTGTAGGCCCGGGCGTAGGCATCGGCCAGCTTCGGGTCGTCGCTGTCCCAGAGGATGCCGATAGTGGGGAAGACAACACCGCCGTGGATTCCCTTCTCGTTGAACATCTTGATGCGCTCGGCGGTATCGAAGCTCGCCAGCGGCGCACTTTCCAGATAGGTCATGTACGGCAAGTCGGCACGGTTGGTCTCCGCACCGCCAAGGCCCGATAGGCCGCCGCTCATCACCACCTGGCGATCGATGATCAGGTGTTCATCGGCCGCCAGGCGCGCCTTGATTTCGAGCGCCATCTCGGGCAGGTGGCCAAGCTGTTCGCTGACTGCCTGCGCGCCGCTGCGCACCATAAGGGGTCTGATCCCCCGCGATTCACCGTCCCGGCTCGGGATGCTGCGCGTGATGCGGATCGCCCGCGGCCGGAACTCGGGCTCGAGGTATTCGTCCCACAGGTCGGGCGGTTCGAGGACATGCGAATCGCCATCGATAATGAGCGGCTCCACGGTTGCCTCCTGCAATGGAACCGAATCATACGCGCTAGCGCGACCGCAGCGAATGCGCCCACGTGAGCAATTGTTCGACCTCATTGCGAGTCCAGCCGAGGGCTGGATCGACCGCCAGCAACAGCGTGGGATGGGTCCTCGAAGTTGCCCACGCGTGTGCTTCGTCTCCGATGAGGTCATCCAGCCACGCAGCGGGCCGCGCGCCGACATAGGAATCGATGGCGGGCACCTTCTCGGCCGGCGGGAATGGTATCGGCGGCATGGGGACGAATGGGAACCGCTCGATGCCGAGGATAGGGCCGAGGAGTTCGTGCGCCATGCAACCCCACGCGGATGCCCAGGCGATATCGAATGTGTTCGAGAGTTCCGCGAGCCACGCGCCGTGTTGGACGCACAGCCGATGGGGCTCCGGGTCGTCCGGGAAAAGCTGGTACTCGGAATAGCCCGTCGGGCATGTGCTGGCGGCGTAGGGATTGAGCACCCCGTCGATATCCATGAGCAGTACTGGGCGTTTCACGGCACGTCTTTCGCGGTGTCAGACGGTCGAGGGGGTAGCAGCATCGCTGTGTTCTGCCATGCCTGGCAGCGCCACAACTTCGATGTCGCCCCACACCTTCGCCTGTGTGGCATCAGCCTCGCCAGCACGAATCAGTTCCAGGATCGCCATGAACGACACCACAATGTCGAGCCGTGTCGTGCATTGGGCGACTGCGCGACGAAACGAGAACTTTCCCCGGCGTGCGAGTTGCGTCCGGAAGTCAGATATGCGGTCGGCAAGCGTCATGCTCCTGTCACGCGGGAGCACAGCGCGCGGCCGCTCGGGCGGTGTGCGGTTTAATACCTCGGCCATGAGCGCGCACAGGGCCTCCATCGTCACCGAGGCCAGTCCGTTGTCTGGCTGTGGCTCGGGCGGAGTTGCCATCCGCGTGTAATGCCGCAGCCCGACGGCCTGGCGCTCCTCCAACATGGCCACGACCTCGAGGAAGCGCCGGTACTCGCGCAACAAGTCCACGAGCTCGCGGCCTACTTCATCATCTTCCAGCGCTTCTGGCGGCTCCTCGGGCGGCCGCGGGAGCAGTGCCCGCGACTTCAAATAGATCAGCTTCGCCCCAATTGCGACGAACTCGGCCAGTGCCTGCGCGTCCACGCCGTGGTCACCGTGGATGGCGGAAAGGTACTGGTCGGTCACGCTCACGAGCGAGACGACCGTGATGTCCAGGTCGTCTCGCTCGATGAGGCGAAGCAAGAGGTCGAGCGGCCCCTCAAACTCAGGCAGGTGAATTTCCGGCATACGACTCGTCGTACCCCTACTACTTCCGGGTGGAGCAGTCTCTGCCGTCATCCTACGCCCATCGCCCTCAGCGTGCGCCCGCGGCCACGCCAACTGCCGAGATATCCCGCCCAACGGCTGCTGCGACCTGGGCTACTGAGCGCATCAGCCCCGCGAACCGTTCGTACGT
This sequence comes from bacterium, assembly GCA_017308185.1. Lineage (GTDB taxonomy): Bacteria > Chloroflexota > Dehalococcoidia > Tepidiformales > Tepidiformaceae > JAFKFP01. The sequence continues at coordinate 17,463 of JAFKFP010000167.1, forward strand.
CAGCGATTGCGCCCCGTCACTCAGCGCGTGGTCGGGACGGTCATGCACTTCGATCATCAGTCCGTCGGCGCCGGCCGCGATCGCGCCCTTCGCCACCGGCTCGACCAGGCCAAACTTCCCGGTCCCGTGGCTTGGGTCCGCGATAACAGGCAGGTGGCTCAACTCTTTGACGAGCGGGATGGCGTTGATGTCGAACGTATTCCGATACGCCGTTTCGAAGGTGCGGATGCCCCGTTCGCACAGGATCACGTTGGGGTTGCCCTGGGCGACGATGTACTCCGCCGCGAGCAGCCACTCTTCGATCTGGCCGCTCAGCGCGCGCTTCAGCATCACCGGCTTCCTCGTCTTACCGACGGCATCGAGCAGCATGAAGTTCTGCATGTTGCGCGCGCCAATCTGGATGATGTCCGTGTACTCACACACGACGTCGATCTCGCTCGTGCTCATCAGTTCCGTGATGACGGGCATGTCCAGTTCGCGCCCCGCTGCGGCAAGGTACCGCAGACCCACTTCACCGAGTCCGCGGAAAGCGTACGGCGAACTACGCGGCTTGTAGGCGCCTCCGCGCAGGATATTCGCCCCGGCGGCCTTTACCGCTTGTGCCGATTCGAATATGTGCTCTTCGTTTTCGATCGAGCATGGACCCGCCATGACAGCGAGTTCGCCGCCGCCAACGGTGACGCCGTGCCCGACCTCGATCACGGTGTCGTCGCCGCGGAACTCACGGCTCACCAGCCGGTATGGCTTGGTAACCTGGTGGACAGACTCAACGCCCGGGAGCACCAGGAAGGTGTCGAGAAGTTCCGGCGAGTCCGAGCCTATGACGCCGATGATAGTGCGTTCCGCGCCGACCGAGAGGTGGGCCTGGCGGCCGCTCTCTTCGATGCGCGCGACGATGTGATCGATATCGCCCGGAGCTGCCTCCGGCGAGACGACGATAATCATGCTGGTATCTCCGTTAGCGTGCGGTTGAGAAGTTGCTCGATGCGAGGTCGGGGCGCAGTCGCGCGGCCTCGCGGAGGTAGATATGACGGATGTCATGCGGTCCCTTTTCCGTATTCAGGTGAAGAAGGACGCGAATGCACATCGGCAGCATGCCCGGGACAGACATCTCATGGCTGTTCATCAGCGGGACGCTCGTCCAGCCGAGCTGGCGGGCGGCCACGGCCGGGAACTCTGCATGTACGTCGGGCGTTGTCGTGAGCCAGGCCGAGGCGATGTCATCGACTTCGATGTCGTTCGCTTCAACCATCGCTGAGAGGAGTTCGCGTGTCGCCGCGAGGATCTCTTCCTTCGAATTGGTGGCTACCGTTGTCGCACCACGCACGCCACGGACGGGCATTCGCTCGGGCTCCTTCTCCAGGGTGGTGGAACTTACTTCCTCACGACCGGCAAGAAAACTCCCCGGCCTGCGGACACCCATATGCGCGGCCCACGAGGGGCCAACGCCACGCCCATCGGCGCTCGTTGCCCACACGTTGGGCCGGGTACACCTGTCCGCTAATGGCCGGAGACATCCTCCACAAACTCCCTGATGCGTTCGGCGCGGCGGTTCTCCTCCGCAGCATCAATCGTCGAGATTATAGCAGACCCTATCACAGCCGCATCCGCCAGTTTCCAGACGGCTTCAACGTGCGCTCGCGTGCTCACCCCGAACCCAACGGCGAGGGGCAGCGACGTGTGTTCGCGGATACGCGCGATGAACGACGGGAGGTCATCGGCAAGGCTCCCGCGCTGGCCTGTCACGCCGGTGACGCTCACGCAGTACAGGAACGCATCAGCTACGGCAGCAAGCTGCGCTATCCGCGCATCGGTCGTCGTCGGCGCCACCAGCGGCACGAAGCTCAGGTCGTACTTGTGGCACGCCTCAAGGAACGAACCCGCCTCCTCGGGCGGCAGGTCGACGATGATGAAACCGTCGGCGCCCGCTTCAGCGGCGATGCGCGCGGCCTCATCGTCGCCGAGGGCCAGCATCGGGTTGTAGTACCCCATGAACAACACGGGCGCCCGCAACCCCCGCGCCCGCGCCTCTTTCACGAAGCGGCAACAATCGCGGTACGTGATCCCCTGCGCGAGCGCGACTTCGTTCGCGTGCTGGACAGTTGCACCATCCGCGAGCGGGTCGCTGAACGGCACGCCGATCTCGATCACATCCGCGCCGCCTGCCTCCATCGCGAGCAGGATCGGCACGCAGTCTTCGGGCCGTGGATACCCGGCGGTCACGTACGGGATGAACATCGGCTGCCCGGCCGCCCTTCGCTCCTCGAACAGTTCACGCAGACGTTGTGACATGGTTTATCTCCCCGCGAGTAGTGCTGCAAAGCTGATGAAGTTGAACAGGAAGTGGAAGACGATGCTGTCCCATAACGAGCCACGTGACCAATAGAGCCACGCCATGATGAGCCCGATCACGAAAAACGGGATGAGGCTGCCGAAATCGAGGTGGGCGACCGTGAAGAGCGCGGCCGACAAAGCGGCAGCAGGAAGGAATCCCCATTTGAGCAACCCCGAAAAGACGAACCCGCGGAAGAACACCTCCTCCGAGATGGGCGCCGCGATGACCGCGGCCACGAACGCCATCGCCATCGCCCCGGAGTCGCGCGTGACCGAATCGGGCACGGTGCTCTGCGGAGTGAGGATGTCGATCCCGAGCGCCTTCACGATTGTCACGTACACGGCGACGATTGTGTAACCGGCAATGACCGCCACCGCCGGGCGCCAAAGACCCGTCACCGAAAACCGGTTGAGACCGACCGCTTCGATGTACTCCCGGAGCGTCTTCTTGGCCGTACCCCCGGACACCGTGAGCAGCAGCGCCTCGTAGACGAGTGTCGTAGCGAAACTCAGCTTCACCGCCGTCAGGTCGGCGAACAGGTGAGGCGCCGAGGGGAGCGGTTGGCTGGTGGCCGCGGCCGCGAGTTTTTGGTCAGCGTACTTCGCCACCGCTGCGAGGCGATCGAAGGCGTTGCCGACGTCGGTCACGCGAGCGTCCGCGCCCAGGGCCGCGACAAGCGCGATGAGCAGCGCGCTCGTGCCGATGTAGCAGACCACCGCGAGGCTGACACCGATGCCCACCTGGCGCGGTCCCCAACTGCGCGGCGTGAGGTGGCGGGCTGATGCCGGCTCAGTGCTCAGAGCGTCACTCCGAAAGCTGCTGCGACCGTGTGCATGTCCTTGTCGCCGCGACCGCTCAAGTTGATAAGCACGTCCTGGTCGCGCGGGAGTGTCTTCGCGACCTGCATACCCTGGTAGACGGCGTGGGATGATTCGAGTGCAGGGATGATGCCCTCGCTGCGTGAGAGCGCCTGGAATGCCTCCAGTGCCTGCGCGTCATCGACGGCGACATACTCTGCGCGCTCCGTCGTCTTCATCCACGCGTGCTCGGGCCCGACACCCGGGTAATCGAGCCCCGCTGAAATGCTGTGAGTCTCGAGGATCTGCCCGGCGGCATCCTGTAAGAGATAGGTCTTCGTACCGTGCAGAACCCCCGGCCGCCCGGCGACGAGTGTCGCCGAATGTTTGCCCGTGGCAACACCGCTGCCGCCCGCTTCCGCACCGATGAATCGCACCGGGTCATCGAGAAATGGGTAGAAAAGCCCCATCGCGTTGCTCCCCCCGCCGACGCATGCGACTGCGACATCGGGCAGCTTGCCCGCCTGTTCAAGCATTTGTGCGCGCGCCTCGCGCCCGATGACGGACTGGAAGTCGCGAACCATGGTGGGGAACGGGTGCGGCCCAATGACTGTGCCAATCAGGTAGTGCGTGGTCCGCACATTCGTTACCCAATCACGCATCGCCTCGTTTATCGCATCCTTGAGCGTCTTGCTGCCGGCGTCCACGGGGATGACCTCTGCGCCGAGGATCTTCATCCGAAACACGTTGAGCGACTGCCGTTGGATGTCTTCCGTGCCCATGTAGATCGCGCATTCGAATCCCATCATGGCGCAGACGGTGGCGGTCGCGACGCCATGTTGCCCGGCGCCGGTTTCGGCGATGATGCGTGGTTTGCCCAGGCGCTTTGCGAGCAACGCCTGTCCAACCGCGTTGTTGATCTTGTGCGCGCCGGTGTGAGTCAGGTCTTCGCGCTTCAGCCAGATACGGGCGCCGCCACACTCGTTCGTGAGCCTCTCCGCGAAGTAGAGCGGCGTTGGGCGGCCAACGTAATGCCGGTTGAGGTCCGCGAGTTCGCGCTGAAACTCCGGGTCATCGCGCGCCGCCAGGTAGGCCGCTTCGAGTTCTTCGTGCGCACGGACCAGTGTCTCCGGGATGTACCGGCCGCCGAAATCGCCGAATCGCGGCGAGAATGCTGGTGTGGCTGTCATCGCCTTCTTCCTTTCGCCGCACGGATGAACGCGCGGATCTTCTCGATGTCCTTCTGGCCGTCCGTCTCGACGCCGCTCGAAACGTCGACGCCCCACGGTTCAACCTGCGCGATCGCGCCCGCCACGTTCTCGGGCGAGAGTCCCCCCGCGAGCAGGAACGGCGTCCGGCGGGCGACTTCCGCCGCTATGTCCCAATCGAACGCCAGGCCGGTGCCGCCCTTCGCGTGCGCCGATGCCGTATCGAGCAGCAGGCCGGCAGCGACACCGGGGACGATGGCATCGTGGACGTCCAACGCCGTGTCGCCTTCGTCGACGTGCACGGCGCGAAACACCGGGCGCTCGACCTGCTCCATGAAACCCTGGGTTTCGCCGCCGGAGAGCTGCACCATGTCGAGCCCCGCCGCATCCGCGATGTCGTTCACTTCGTCGACGGTCTGCCCCGCGAACACGCCCACGATGAGCGGCCGCCAGCGCGCGACGGACTGCTCGATGCAGTCGGCCCATGCGCCGAACCAACTGGCGCCCGAGACCTCGCCGCGTTCCGGGCCATCAAACGCGGCATCCCGGCCCTGCGGCCCGGTGCGCAACGATTTGATCGCCTCGACGATGTCATGGCACTCCTGTGGCGTCGCGCGCCGCCGGGACTCCGCGAACATGATGCCCACGAAATCAGCGCCCGCCTTCGCCGCTTCGAGCGCCACGTCCGCATTTCGGATGCCGCAGATCTTTACGAGGGTCATGAGGCGAGTCCCGAGTTCCGACAACCGAGTCCCGAGAGGACCGCGGATACATCGTGGAGATACTTCAGCGCTTCTCGCACGATCTCCTCAACCGGCTTTGTCCCATCGAGCACCAGCCGCTCGCACGATGGACGACAGGTGCCCGGACGGGCGTCCCGGTCCTGGCGCTGCGTTGGGTTCGAAAGGCGCGCGGTGCGAGTTGCCAGCCGTTCGTCGATGACCTCGACCGGACACGTGACTTCTATCATGAGCCAAGGCACGCCGAGACGTGCCGCGAGCGCGCGCCCGCGCTCCTCAATCCCTGGCCAGCCGCACGGGCTGTCCATGACGACAGAATGGCCGGCTTCGAGGAAGTCTGCGGCAAGTTCTCGGACGACTTCATATGCCGCGCCACCCGCCATGGCATCTGCGATCCCATTGTGCAGCAGCGGCGACTTCACAGCGTCCTTGTCTATGACAATCGCAGGCAATGCGCGGCCCAGGGCCTTCGCGAACGTGCTCTTGCCACTTCCCGGGTTGCCATGCATCTGGATGAGAAGTCGCGAGTCCTGATAGCTCAGCTCCGAGCGGAGGATGGTGGCCATTCTCATCACTCTCCCGCGCTCGAATCGGAAATCGTGGATTGTGAATCGCGAACTCCGCGCAATTCCTTGACCTTCGCCTCCGCGTCCTCCGCCCGCATGAGCGATTCGCCCACGAGCACGGCCGTGGCCCCCAGCGCGGCATACTGCTCGACATCCGCGCGCGACTGGATGCCGCTAAACGCGGCAAGCATCGTGCCCACCGGGGCGAGCGCGGCGAGCCGGCCGGTGGTATTGGGGTCGACCGAGAAGTCGCGGAGGTCGCGGTTGTTCACGCCGATGAACGCGGCTCCGGCCCCGATGGCGCGCGCCATCTCATCGGCGTTGTTGACCTCGATGACCGCTGTCATGCCCATGTCTTCTATGCAGGTCTTCAGGCCCCGCAGCATGGCCTCGGTGAGGCACGAAATGATGAGCAGCACGGCATCCGCGCCGTATGCCCGTGCTTCGAGCACCTGGTATTCATCAACGATGAAGTCCTTCCGCAGGACGGCGGGCCGCCCCGGCCCGCACACCTCGATGGCGCGGCGGACTGCGAGAAGGTCATCGAGGTTGCCCTTGAACCATGTCGGTTCGGTCAGCACCGAGATGCCCGATGCACCCGCGGAGGCGTAGCGCCAGCCCTGCTCGGCTGCATCGATGTCCGGCGCGATGTCGCCTCTGCTGGGTGAAGCGCGCTTGATTTCCGCGATGAGCGCCATCGGTGCATCGCTCCTGAGCCGCGCCACGAACCCTATGGGTGGCGGCGCGTGCCGTGCCTGTTCTTGGAGCGCGGCAAATGGCGCATCGCGCTTCGCCTGTTCGATGTCCTTGCGGCGCTGCGCGACGATCCGGTCGAGAATAGTGCCCTCACTCACTCTGCGTACTCCTGTGTGAGCGAGATGTACAGATCAAGCACCTGGCGCGCTGCGCCGGATCCGATTGCCTGGCGCGCGACGTCCACGCCTGTGCGCAGGTCATCAGCCAGTCCCGCGACATAACATGCAGCAGCAGCGTTCGCAAGCACGAAGTCGAGCGCAGGGCCTTCTACCCCTTCGAGGACGGCACGCAGGATGTGCGCATTGTGTTGCGCATCGCCACCGACGATGGACGCCAGCGGGTGCTCCCGAAGCCCGAAATCAGCTGGCGAAATATCCCGCTCTTTGACGGCGCCATCACCAACGAACCATGTATGTGTCACGCCGGATGGACTGATCTCGTCGAGGCCGTCTGCCGAGTGCACCACGATCGAGCGTTGGATGCCCCGAATGGCGAACGCGTTCGCCACTAACGGTCCCAGCGCTTTCACACCGACGCCGGCAAGCACTCGTGCAGGCTTCGCCGGGTTCGAAAGCGGGCCGAGCACGTTGAAGATCGTGCGGACACCCATCTCGCGGCGCGTGCCGCCCACGTTCTTCATGGCCGGGTGGAATCGCTGGGCGAAAAGGAAACAGAAGCCGCACTCGTCAATAATGCGCGCCACCTGCGGGCCGCCGATATCGATGCGCGCTCCGAGCGCTTCGAGCACGTCGGCAGAGCCGCACTTCGACGATGCGGCGCGGTTTCCGTGCTTTGCCACACGCCCCCCGGCCGCCGCGACCACGATCGCAGCAGCGGTTGAGACATTGATCGTGTCGGCGCCGTCTCCACCTGTCCCAACGACGTCGATGACATCGTGTGTCGCCACGGGCTCTGCGTGGCGCTCGAGGACATCCCAGCACGCGGCGATGATCTCAGGCGATTCGCCGCGCAATCGCAAC
>JAFKFP010000055.1 GCA_017308185.1 bacterium
TCCCCGGCGCCTGGCCAGCCCGGCAAGATGCCATTCTGGAAAGGCGATGGCGTCGGGCGCCCGCTCGAACTGGGACAGGCGATTGGCAAGTTCACGCGCGAAATCGGCGCCATCCGCGATGAGTCGCAGGCCGTCGCGCGGCTCGTCAGCGACCACGTACTCGACGAACGCGCCGCGCTAAATCTCGTCGCCTATCTCGCCGACGAGCGTGAGGCGACCGGCGCTCTGCCGACCGACCGCACCGTCGTCGTCCAGCGCTTCCGCGATGAACTCGGCGATTGGCGCATCGTCTTGCTCACCCCGTTTGGCGGCCGCGTACACGCACCATGGGCGCAAGCGATTGAGGCACGCCTCGCCGAACAGTCCGGCTTCGATGTCCAGACGATCTGGAGCGATGACGGCATCGCCATCCGTTTCGCGAACGGTGAGGACCTGCCCTCGGCCGCCCTGCTCTTCCCGGCGCCGGAACAGGTCGAAGAACTCGTTATCGATCGGCTCGCGGACAGCGCCCTCTTCGCTTCCCACTTCCGCGAGAACGCGGGCCGAGCGCTGCTTCTTCCAAAGCGGCGGCCCGGCGCCCGCAGCCCGCTCTGGCTCCAGCGGCAGCGCTCCGCCAGCCTGCTCGCGGTGGCCAGCCGCTACGGATCCTTTCCGATCGTGCTCGAAACCTACCGCGAATGCCTTCGCGATGTGTTCGACCTCCCCGGCCTGGTCGAGGTCCTCACCCGGCTGCGAAGCCGCGAAATCCGCGTCCACGAAGTCGAAACGCACGAAGCCTCACCCTTCGCCCGCGGCCTCCTCTTCGATTACGTCGCCGCTTACATGTACGAAGGCGATGCGCCGCTCGCGGAGCGGCGCGCCCAGGCGCTCACGCTCGACCGCGACCTGCTGCGCGATCTCCTCGGTGAAGATGAACTGCGCGAACTGCTGGACCCCGAGGCCGTGGAAGATGTCGAACTCGAACTCCAGGCGCTCGCTCCCGGCCGCCAGGCGCGCAACGCCGACCAACTCCATGACCTCCTCCGGCGCCTGGGTGACCTCTCGCGCGACGAGCTTGCGACGCGCGTAACCAGGCCCGATGAGCTGAATTTGTGGCTGGCGGCGCTTGAATCCAGCCATCGTGCCTGCGAGATACGTATCGCCGGCGCGCCACGCTGGATCACGATCGAGGACGCCGGGCGTTACCGCGATGCGCTCGGCGTCGCGCCCCCGCTCGGTGTGCCCGAAGTGTTCCTGCAACCCGGCGAAGCACCGTTCGATGGCCTGATCGCCCGGTATGCCCGGAGTCACGCGCCGTTCCTCGGCGGCGATGCGGCTGCACGCTGGGCTATCCCTGAGACCCTGGTCCGTGACGCACTTCGGCGTCTTGCAGAGCGCGGGCTCGTGCTACACGGCGACTTTCGCCCGGGCGGCCTCGAACGAGAATGGTGCGACCCCGACGTCCTGCGCATGCTCCGCCGCCGTTCACTAGCGCGGTTACGACGCGAAGTGGAGCCGGTCGGACATGCGGCATTCGCCCGCTTCCTCGTACGCTGGCAGGGTGTCGGGTCAGAGGGGACAGGCCTCGACCGCTTGCGAGAAGTCATCGGTCAGTTTGAGGGCCTACGCCTCCCGGCCTCCGTACTCGAACGCGAGATTCTCCCGGCGCGCGTGCGCGATTACCAGCCGCGCTTCCTCGATGAACTGGGCGCGTCCGGCGAAGTCGCCTGGGCGGGCGCGTCCACACTTGGCAAGGACGATGGCCGGGTCCTTCTCGCCCGTCGCGACCGGCTGGGCGATCTGGCCATCAACAACGCCGAGCCTCTTCAGGAGAACCCGGAGAGCGGGGCAGAGGGTCAGAGTGCCGCTGCAGCAATCCTCGAGACTCTCTCCGCACGCGGCGCATCGTTCTTCGCGGACCTGCTCGCCGCCACGAATGCCAGCATCCGCGATACACTCGACGCCCTGTGGGAACTCGTCTGGGCGGGCAAAGTGACGAACGACACCTTCGCACCGCTGCGCGCACTGGCATGGCCGAAACGCGGCGGCGGGTCTCCTCGTCAGCGGCTGGGCACCTTCCCTCCAGAAGCAGCCGGCCGCTGGTCGCTCGTCCCCGCGCCCGCGGCCACGCCCACCGCACGTGTCCACATGCTTGCCACACTGCTCCTCGAGCGCTACGGCGTTGTCACCCGCGAGGCCGTGATGTCGGAGGGCATCGCTGGCGGCTTCGCGGCAGTCTACCCCGTGTTCAAGGCGATGGAAAATGCCGGCCGCGTGAGGCGCGGCTACTTCGTCGAGGGCCTCGGCGCGGCACAGTTCGCGCTTCCCGGTGCGGTGGACCGTCTCCGCGCCGAGCGCGACCCTCGCAATGAACCCGAGGTGGTCGTCCTCGCCGCCGCCGACCCCGCAAACCCCTACGGTGCGGCCATCCCGTGGCCCCGCCGGGGTGATGAAGCCCGCCATGTATTCCAGCGCGCCGCGCACGCACGCGTCGTCCTCGTCGACGGCGAGCCCGTGCTCTACATCGAGCGTGGAGGCCGCGCAGTCGTCACGTTCCCCGCCTTCGATACAGAGCGAAGTGTGCTAGCGGTGGCTGCGCTGGCCGCCGCCGCCGCGGCCAGTGACCGCCCAAGGCCGCTCGAACGCATCGATAGTCTGCCTCCCGACCAGTCGCCTCACCTCGTGCGCTTCCTTGATGCCGGCTTTGTACGCGGCTACCGTGGCCTAACGATGCCGGCTGCCGCGCGCCCCCGTTCTCGCTAACGCGCGAATTGCATACTGAGCAAACCAGTCGTGCTACTATCTGTCCGCATTCCAGCCGCACCGCTCAAACCTCGCCCGCGCAGGCGTCGCATGAGGACGGCCTATTGAGGAGCCATGGAGTGGCGATACACACTCTCGAAGACCTTCGCGAGCACCTGCAGCTAGCCATCGAAATCGAACACGCTACCATCCCGCCGTACCTGACGGCACTCTATTCGCTCAAACCGGGCCACAATCTCGAAGTCGCAGCACGCCTCATGTCCGTGTTCGTCGAAGAGATGTTGCACCTGGCACTCGCGGCGAACGTCTTGAATGCGGTTGGCGGCGAACCCGTGGTCGATTCACCGGCGTTCATCCCGCGGTATCCGGCGTCGTTACCCCACAGTGCCGGCGCCTTCCACATCCCGCTCGCGGGCTTTTCGCGCCACACACTCGAGACCTTCATGCGCATCGAGTACCCGGAGGGTGAAGATGCCGCGCCCGAAGAAGAGCACTACCACACCATCGGCCAGTTCTACCGCGCCATCGAGGACGGACTCGAACAGCTCTGTGCGTCGCTCGGCGAAGACACGGTCTTCTGCGGCGACCCGGCACGCCAGGTAACCCCCGCGCTGCTCGACTATACCGGCGGAGGGCGCGTCATCCCCGTCACCGATCTTGCCTCCGCGCGTGCCGCCATCGACGAAATCGAGGAGCAGGGCGAGGGGCTCAAGCATGCCTCCATCTGGGATGGTGACCGCGACATGTTCCACCCCGAGCGCGAAGAAGTCGCCCACTATTTCCGCTTTCAGGAGATTGCCCTGGGACGTGCCTATCAGCGGGGTGACACGCCGCAGTCAGGCCCGACTGGCCCCGCGTTCGATGTGGAGCTACGGATCATGCACAGGTCCTTTAATGGCCGGCCCCAGGATCTGCTCAGCTCGTTCCCCGCCATGGGCGGTATCGCTCACGCGGCCCGGGCACTCATGGAAACACCAGCAGGCGACGGCATCGAGACGCTGGCCCCTTCATTCGAGTACAAGCCTCCAGTCGCTGAGCCCGCCATTTCCGCGGCCGGTTACCGCATTACCATCGAGCGCGGCGGCCCGTACGTGGTGAGCGGCGGCGTGCCGCTCGTCCGAAAGTCGATTGTGTACTCGGAATGGGGCGAACCGCTTACCTGGCGCAAGGATGAGACCATCCCCACACCCGAGACCTATCGCCTCTGCCGATGCGGCCAGTCCGCGAACAAACCATTCTGCGATGGATCCCACCAGCGCGTTGGCTTCGAAGGGACGGAGACGGCATCCACCGAGCCCCGTGTCACCCGCGAGCAGCGCATCGATGGCCCGCCCGGCGATGGCCCGCAGTTCACCATGACGGACGATCGCCCCCTCTGTGCCGATGCCGGGTTTTGCGGCAACCGCCTCGAGAAAGTCTGGGACTTGATAGACCGCACCGATGACAGCCAGGTGCGTTTTCAGCTCATGCAAATGGTGGAGCGCTGCCCGTCGGGTCGCCTGGTCTACGAAATCGACGGCGAGGTCATCGAACCGGACCTGCCCACACAGGTCGCGGTCACGAAGGATGGCCCCTACTGGGTGACGGGCGGGATCCCGATTGCGCTCTCAGATGGACGCGAACTCGAAGTGCGTAACCGCGTGACGCTCTGCCGCTGCGGGCAATCGGCCAACAAGCCACTGTGCGATAGCACCCACGCTTTCATTGGGTTCACTGACGGGTAGGCTGCCACCCCAACGCACGAGCGCGGAACGGCCGGGGACGCTCTATGCTCGTGGTATGGCACATCCGCCCCCGGCCCCCGGCCCACATGCCTGAGGGTGATAGCGTCTACCGTTTCGCGGCGCTGCTCCATGGCGCCCTTGCGGGAAAGCGCATCGTGGCGGCGCGTGCGCACGGCCCGGGCCCGTCGCCGCAGGCCGGGCGCTTGGTGGGCGTCACCTGCCCCGGGGCGCGGGCGCCATCTGCGGATGTACGGCACGTGGCATGTGTATCAGCCCGGTGAGGCGTGGCGGTTCCCTGAGCGCGACGCACGGCTCGTACTCCAGGTCCACGACGCGGTCGCAGTGAACTTTCACGCGCCCGTGATTGAACTGCTCGAAGAGCGCGCGGTGCCCCTGCACCGGCCGATCGCCACCCTCGGCCCCGACCTGCTCGACGAGGCCTTCGATGCCGACGATGTATTGCGGCGGTTTCGTCAGCCGGCGCACGCGAATCGCACCATCGGCGATGCCATTATGGACCAGCGCATCATGGCCGGCGTGGGGAACATCTGGAAGCACGAGACACTCTTTCGCTGCCGCATCAATCCGTGGCGCACTGTGGCGGAGCTTGATGACGATTCGGTGCGCGCCATCATTGACACCGCGCGAAACCTCCTCCTCGCGAGCGTGCACCGCCCGAACAACCTGAACCTCACCCATCGCCCGAAGATGTTCGTCTACATGCGCGCCGGGCAGCCATGCTTTCGGTGCCACACCCGCCTGCGCCGCGCCCGCCAGGCCGAAGACATCCGCTTTACCGCCTGGTGCCCTGAGTGCCAGCCGCTCCAGGAGGGACAGGCCGTGCTCCCCCGCCAGTGATATCTGTTGGTGGGCGGTGAGGGGCTCGAACCCCCGACCCCCTCGGTGTAAACGAGGTGCTCTGGCCAACTGAGCTAACCGCCCCAACCTTGCCCAGTGTATCGGTTGGCCGCTTACCGCGCCGCTAGAGCCTCCATCGCGCGCACAACCGCCTCGTTCTCCACGCCCGCTATCCGCTGCTCCTTGAACCACGCCCGGAAAGCAACCTCGTCCCACGTCCCCTGCTGACGGTAATCCGAGAGGTCCGGATAACTGGCGGCCGCGAGGCGGAGGTCCATCATCCCTCGGTTCCGTTCCACCGTTTCCCGCGCTGACCCGTCCGCGAACGCTGCTTCCAGCTTTGCGTTCCGTCGTCCGAGCGCCACGCTCACCTGTCCGGGGTCTTCGAAGTAGGTCTCCATCGTCCCCGCGGCCATCAGCCTGGCCGCCCCGATCGCGCCTACGCCGGGCACCCCCGGCAAGTTGTCGCTGGCGTCGCCGCTCAGCGCCCGGTAGTCCAGGTAGCGTTCGCGCGGAAACAGCACCGGTGTGCCATCGCTCATCCGCGGGGCCACTGACTCCTCAAAGTTCGTCACGTCTATCACGGCACGCTTCACCGGTGCATAGATCGAAAGCCGCTCATCCACGAGCTGGAGAAAGTCGCGGTCGGTCGATGCCACTCGCACAGGCGCCTCGGCCGCCTGCAATGCCAGTGCCGCCATCAGATCGTCCGCCTCCGTGTTGACGCCCCGCAATACGGTGATGGGCAACGCGCCTGCCGCCTCCATGAACGACTCAATCGCCCCGACCACGAAAGGCTCGTTGTCGATGAAATTCGGGTCGCCTTCGCGCCCCAGCTGGTAGCCCGGGAAGATGCCCCGCCGCCGCAGAGGCCGGCCCTCATCGAACACGATCGCTGCGCCCGTCAGCGTAAACGGCTCGGGAAACGGCTGCTGACCGCTCGTGACCGGCGGTTCACCCGCACGCGCCACAATCGCGAGGAACATCTGCGTGAGCCCCACGAGTGCTGCCCGCTGTTTGCGCTCGGGCGTATCTGCCTTCATAGGCCGGCGCAGGGCGTGAAAGCCTGCCCAGGCAAGGTTGTTTCCGTCCGCGATCAACAACATCCGGCCAGTATACGGAGCCGTTGGCGTTCAAACGCACAGAGGCGCCTCTCGCCAGGAGGGAGAGGCGCCTCGAAGTGTCCCATGATGAGCGCCTAGGACCGCAGAGCCTCCTGCATGCGCTTCATTGATGCACGGCGCCGCTTGCCGGCTTCGTCGAGCTGGGACTCGTCGACCTCAGCCACCATCATGCCGTAAGCCTGGTACTCCGGGATTTCGTCGTCCGCGAGTTCCTTCATCCACTGTTTGCGCTTGAACGCTGCCTCAATGTAGGGCGCGAGCTCATCCATCTTCTGCTTCTCGCGCTCGGCCTCGCGCTCCTTGAATTCGGGCATCACGTCCGACGCGAACAGTTCGAGTGATTCGCAGATGTGCTCGTGCTGATTGTTGCCGCCCTGCTGGATGAACACCGTCTGGTCCACCCCCGAATCCGAAAACTTCTTGAGGTGTGCCCGTAGTTCATCCGGCGTACCGATTCCGCCTTCACCACCAGACATTATCTCTGGGGGAAGATTCCGCTTCATCTTCTCGTAGTGTTCCCAGATGGGCGTCCGGCCCGGCTTGTGCGTGCCGAAGGCGTAGTGATGGCCGAGCGCGAACTGGAAGAACCGGAACCCGTCCTGCCCGCGGCGCACCGCCTCGTCGTGGTCAGGGTGCGTCGAAAAGCTCGTCACCATCGCCACGTTCGGGTTCACTCTGTGGCCAATCGGCACGCACTCGTTCTTGAACGTCGTGTAGTAGTCGTCGACCCACTTCGCCGCCTCTGCCGGGTCCACGAATGCGAACGTCAGCGCGCCAATGCCCAGCTGCGCTGCAAGGTGGATCGTGTCGCGGTTCGAGCACGCCACCCAGATCGGCGGATGCGGCTTCTGCACCGGCTTGGGCACGACGTTCCGCACCGGCATCGAGAAATACTTGCCCTGGTAGCCGGGGTACGGGTCCATGGCCATCATGTTCGCGACCTGCTCGACGGTCTCGCGCCACATCTCACGGTTCGGCGATGCGGGCAGGCGAATTGTAGTTGGGCGGCATCAGCTTAATGCCGTGGCCGAGCCGGATATTCTTCGTCCGCTGGCTGGCCGCCGCCAGGAACACCTCCGGCGCAGATGAGTGCGAATACTCTTCCAGGAAGTGATGCTCCACCTCCCACGCAGTGTCGATCCCGAGCTTGTCCGCCAACTCCACCTGGCTCAACGCGTCCTGGAACAGCTTCAACTCGCGGCCTTCGCTCCACGGCCGTGGCAGCTGGTGTTCGTAAAATATCCCGAACTTCATTCGCCTTCCTCCTGTGGCGTGCAGTCTAGCAGAAACTTCGCACCGGGCGAAACGAAAGTTCGCCACTTTTCCACTTTTCGCCTGCAGCACGCAGTGCGGC
>JAFKFP010000056.1 GCA_017308185.1 bacterium
GGCGTGGATGGCGATGGCGATGGTGTCGCGGACCCGACTAACTTCCGCGACTGCCTGCCCGCAGCCGCGGCATACCTTCTTGCGAGCGGTGCCCCGGGCGACATGCGGCAGGCCCTCTACGCCTACAACCATTCCTGGACGTACGTAGACCACGTCCTCTCGATCGCGGCTAGCTACGGCTACCTCGACCCAGCCGGTATCCCCGCTCAGGCCGTTGCAGTCGCGACATCAAAGATTGGATCGCCGTACGTCTGGGGCGCAGCAGGACCAGACACGTTCGACTGCAGCGGGCTGGTTCAGTGGGTCTACGGGCAGTTGGGCATCGCCACGCCGCGCACGTCTCAGGCCCAGTACGACTGGGCGACGCCTGTCAGCGTCGATGCGATGCAGCCGGGTGACCTCGTCTTCTACGAGCACACCTATCCCTCCTCCGAACGCATCACCCATGTCGGCATCTACACCGGCGGCGGGCTCGTGGTGATGGCTCCCCAAACGGGCGAGTTCGTGAAGGAAGTGGCGTTCAACGACCCGTACTGGGCCAGCCACTTCGCCGGTGTCGGGCGGCCGCACTCGGGAGGGATCCAGGCATGACCAGCGCACGCGGCGTGATGGTGGCTGTGGGTGGACTCGCAGGTCTGCTTCTCGTGATCTCGCTCTTCAGCGGCTGGCAGGGCGCGAGCCGTCTGCGAGGCCAAGGCGACGACATGAGTGAGGTCGAGAATGCCGCACGAAGCTTCGTGGAAGCGTACGGCAGCTTCGATTTCCGTGAGCCAGACGCCTATCGCGACCGGCTTCTCGGGCTTAGCACTGGCGTCGTCCATGAGGCGATCGCCACGTCGCAGGTGGACCCGACGGCCCTCGGACAGCAGCACACGATCTCGACGGAGAGCGTGTCGGTTGATGTCACAGCGTTCTCCGGCGATGCGGCAACAGCGTCCGCGACGAGCGAACAGACGCGCAGAGCCATCGATCCCGCGACCGGACAACTCCGTGAGCAACGCCTGCGGCAACACATCGCCTGTCGGCTGATCCGGGTTGACGGTCGCTGGCTCGTCGCGGAGTTCCGCCTGACATCCCAGGAACCAATTGAGAGCAACGGCAGATAGGAGGCCGATGTGATGGAACAGATCAACACCCTATTCGAGGACCTGCTGAATATAGGCATGGGCGTCGGCGCGGCCGTCGCTGCCTTCTTCGTGATGTGGGGAGCCTTTCTCTACATGTCCGCCGCCGGCAGCCCCCACCAGATGGAGCGCGGGAAGTCAGCCATCGTCAACGCCCTCGTCGGCTTCTCGATCGTGCTGCTGGCCAGGGTAATCGCCGGGATGATCCAGGACTCGATTGGGGCGCCGTAGCCTTAACGAATCGGATCGACCTGGCTGGAGCACGAAGGCGTCAGGGCTGTTGTTCTCTTCGATACTTCGTTATCGATCCAAGGCAGCACCCGGCGGACGGGTTCGTGACGTCACACGCGCAATCTCCCGCCCGGATGCGTTCGGAAATGTAACTAGTCGCGGCATCAGCTGCATCCGACAGAAAGTCCGCGCCCCGGAAGTCGAAGCAGTAGCAAAGGAGATCAGCTGTCCGTCCTGTCTTGTATGCAGGAGGATGGCGTAGGTCGCGTGCGAAGAAGCGAGTGCCATCGGCGCCCGCGAAAACGAGTTCACAGCCAGGGCTCGGGCAAAATCCGTAGTCGTCGTCGACGTTGTGATCCATCGGCCGGAGGACCTGGCGCATGACGTGGGCCGCCGATACCGGCCGCAATCGCGCACTGCAATTCAGGCACCCGGTCTCGGCCTGTTGCTTCGCCGCACAAACCTGACCCTCGGGAGCCAGCTGGCAACACTCATCTTTCACGCCTTCAGCCACAACTCAACCTCCAATCCAGCCTGCCAACATCGTTCCATGGGCGGCGGTTCGACATTTACGCCCCCGCTTTGGGCCGCGGCAGGAGCCGGCCCGCAAACGAGTTCCCTAGCACCACACTGACGCTGACGGCCATCGCAACCATTGCCCAGACCGGCTCGACACGACCGGTGACGGCTGCAAGCACGCCTATGCCGTTGAAGCCAACGGCGAGGCAGACATTGGTCACCGTCAAACGATAGCTTCGGCGAGCGAGTTCGCGCGCGTCCAGCAGGGTTGCCAGCCGCTCGTTGACGAGCACCACATCGGCCGCTTCCAAGGCAATGTCCGTACCCGCGCCTATGGCGATACCAACATCGGCTTGCATCAGAGCTGGCGCATCGTTGATGCCGTCACCGACCATTGCGACCTTGTGGCCGCCCATTTGCAATTGACGGATCGCATCTGCCTTCTGGCCCGGCAGCACCTCGGCCCGAACATCTTCGATGCCAACTTGGCGCGCCACTGCTTCGGCGGTCCGCCAGTTATCGCCTGTCAGCAGCACTGGAGTCAAGCCGGCGTCGCGCATGCTAGCAATCGCGGCGGCAGCGTCCGCCTTGGGCTCGTCCGCTAACGCCAAAACGGCGCTGGCCGCCCCATCGACGGCGACCAGGACGGCGGTTTGACCTTGGTCCTGGATCTGATGCACCAGGGCCGCGACGGAGGCGAGGTCGATCCCCTCCTGAGCGAACAGGCGCTGGGTACCGATCACCACCCGTCGGTTCCCCACCGTGGCAACGACTCCGTGCCCTGCCCGAGCTTCGAACTCAGTCGGCGTTTGTAGTGGCATATGGCCGTAGCGATGGGTTGCCTCAGCGACAACTGCCCGCGCCAACGGGTGCTCCGACAGCGTCTCGGCGCTGGCGGCCAGGACGAGAATGTCGTCGGCCGCAACGCCCGGGACGGTCAGCGTGGTCACGAGCCGAGGCTTGCCTTCAGTCAGCGTGCCCGTCTTGTCGAAGACGATGGTGCGCACGCTCCGGAAGATGTGAAATGCCTCGCCAGAGCGCATCAGGATGCCGCGCTCGGCTGCTTCCCCACTGGCGCGAATGATGGCCAAGGGCGTCGACATCCCGAGCGCGCACGGGTAGCCCATGATGAGGGCGCTGAGCGCGGCGAAGCTCGCCCGCACCCAATCGGCCTCACCGGTGACCGCCCAGCTTCCCGCCGTCCAGGTGAGGAAACCGACGGCGCTGGCGGCGAATACCACGGGGACGTAGAAGAGCAGGACCCGGTCGACCAACCTCAGAATGCCGGGCTTCAGCGCTCGAGCTTCGGCCACGTGCCGCGCGACCGTGCGCAAGAATGTCTGGGCGCCGACGCGACTGACCCGCAAGACGAAACTGCCGGCCTGATTCACGGACCCGCCGATGACTTCGTTGCCGGGCAGCTTGTCGACCGGAATCGGCTCGCCGGTAACGAGGCTCTCATCGACAGCGGAGAAACCTTCCTCGATCACGCCGTCAATCGGAATCCGCTCACCCGGACGAACGCGAACGAGGTCGCCAACGCTCAACTCCTCAACGCGGACCTCTTCCTCTTTTCCGTCGGGGGTCAGCCGAAAGGCGCTGAGCGGCTCGAGAGCCAGCAGCCGCCGCACCGACTGCGAGGCGCGCACGTGTACCAGGACCGATGCGTAGCCGCCGATGAGGTGGAAGCCCAGGACGAACACGGTTGCGCCAAAGAAACCGCCCGCCG
>JAFKFP010000004.1:0-3587 GCA_017308185.1 bacterium
GCTGCGCTCCTTGCCGCTGAATGCGGGCCTGGATAGCGAGATGCGTAAGGGCGAAGCGATATTGCGCCACGCTGAGGAGCGCGCGACGCAGCTGGGGGTGCAGGTGACGCGTGCGCTTGTGCAGGCGCGGGAGGCGGGGCCGGCGATTGTGGATGAGGGGCGCGACGAGGAAGTCGATACGATCGTGCTCGGGCTGGGGTACAAGCGAGTCACCGGGTCGTTCGAGATAGGCCACACCACCGATTTCGTGCTGAAGAACGCGCAATCGGAGGTATGGGTGGTGCGCCCGGCGCTGAATGCCGGGTCACGAGGCGAGGCATGACGCGAGGGAGTTGGAAGTGAACATCCTGATAATGGGTTGCGGACGGCTCGGGGCGCAGATTGCGGCGATGCTCGACGAACAGGGGCACCGTGTGACGGTGATGGACACGAACGCCGGGTCGTTCCGGCGTCTGCGAGAAGGATTTGGCGGGGTGACCGTCATTGGCAACGGGATGGATGCGCAGGCCCTCGAACGGGCGGGCGTGCGCGAGGCGGAGGCCTTCTTCGCCGTGACGCAGGGCGACAACCGGAACTATTTCGCGAGCCAGATGGCGAAGCAGGTCTACCAGGTGCCACGCGTGCTCTGCCGCATTTATGACCCGGGGCGTGAGAAGATCTTCCGCGAGCTCGGGCTCGAGACCTTTAGTCCAACGAGCATGGGGGCGCGGGTGATGATCGACATGCTGCTCGGGCCGCGCCAGGAGGCGAAGTAACCGATGTACATCATCGTGGCAGGCGGTGGGAAGGTCGGCCTCGGGCTTGCGAGCGAGCTCATGCAGGGCAACAACGAAGTGCTGGTGCTCGAACGGGACCCGGCACGGGCGGCGCAAATGGCGGATGAACTTGGCGATTCAGTCATGGCCGGGGACGGCTGCGAAGCCTCAACGCTCGACAGCGCCGGGGTGGCGCGCGCGGACCTCGTGGCGGCGGTTACCGGCGATGATGAGGACAACCTCGTGATCTGCGAAATTGCTCGCAGCCGCGGTGTCGGCCGCACGATTGCACGGATCAACAACCCGAAGAACGAGTTGCTCTTCAAGAAGCGCGGGATTGAGACCACGATTTCGGCGACCACGGCGATCCTCGCACAAATCGAACAGGAGCTGCCAACGCACGAGATGATCTCGCTGCTGAAGCTCCACGGCGGGCTCGAACTGTTCGAGATCAAGCTGCCTGCGACCTCGCCGGTGGTTGGGCGGGCGGTACGCGAGGTACTGCTGCCGCCTGAATCGCTGATCGCGCTTGTCGTGGACCCGGGCGGCTCGCCACGGCTGCCGGGCGGCGACACGCGCCTGAACGGCGGCGATGCACTCGTGGTGGTGACGCACCGCGAGAGCCTGGAGATGCTCCGCGAGGCACTGATCGGCTCGACGCACGGGCTGGACACTTAATAGACGATAGCTGCCAGAGAACAGACGATAGGGCGGCGATGAGACTCGCGTTTTTGGGACCTGCGGGGACGTTTGGCGAAGAGGCGGCGCTGGCATACGCGCCGGCCGCGGAGTTCGTCGCGTGCGTTTCGCATGCGGCAGTGGCGAAGGCTGTGGAGTCAGGACAGGCGGACGCAGGAATGTTTGCCATTGAGAACTCGATCAATGGCTCGGTCGCGGAGACGCTGGATGTGTTCGTCCACCAGACGCGGCTCCGAATCCAGGCCGAAGTGCTGCTCCCGATCGAGCTCTTCCTGGTAGCGCGCCCCGGGACACGGCCCGAAGACGTGCGGGTGATATCGTCGCACCCGCAACCCCTCGGGCAATGCCGCGAGTTCCTCGCACGTCACTTTCCCGAGGCTCAGTTGGAGGCAGCGCTTTCGACGAGTGCGGCGGTAGAGGCCGCGATGCGTCGAAACCACACAGCGGCCATCGGCACGCGCAGGGCGGCGGAGATCTTCGGGGCGGCAGTCCTCGCGGAGCACGTCCAGGACGTTTCGAACAATGTGACGCGGTTCGTGGTGGCAGCAGACGGCGATGTACCGCCAACGGGCCGCGACAGGACATCGATTGCGTTCACGTTCGCCGACGACCGGCCGGGATCGCTCGCAGGGGTGCTGAACGAGTTCGCGCGCGCGGGCATCAACTGCTCGAAGATCGAGAGCCGGCCGACGCGTGCCACGCTGGGCGAGTACGTGTTCCTGGTGGACTTCGACGAACACGCGGAGACGCCACAAGGCCGGGCGGTCCTCGATGCTATACGGCCGCTCTGCTCCGAAGTGAAAGTATTCGGGAGCTACCCGCGGGCCCGCTGAAAGCCACTGGTTGCAGCGGGCGCCGGGAGGGCGGAAGATCAGCATATGCAAGATATGATCTACCGGGAGATTGCGGGGGCGATCGAACGCGGCGAACCCGTTGTGCTGGCAACAGTCGCGCGTACACGCGGTTCCACGCCACGTAAGACGGGGGCCAAGATGGTGGTGCGAGAGGATGGGTCGTTCTTCGGCACTATCGGCGGCGGGTGTGGCGAAGCAGAAGTATGGCAGGAAGCGATGAATGTGCTCGAAGACGGGCACGCGCGCATCGTGACCGTCGACCTCACGGAGCCAATCGATGGCGAGGACAAGATCTGCGGGGGCGTCATGGACGTCTTCGTCGAACGGCTCGCCTCCCGGACAGGTAGCGGAGTTCACGAGAAAGCGTGATGTTGTACCATAGGGTTATCCGCTGACCCGTAAGGTGGGGCGGGGAAGGTAGAAGTTTATGTTCGGTTCTTTGGGTGCTCCAGAACTCATCATCATTGGATTGATCATTGTCCTGCTGTTCGGTGTCGGGAAGTTGAGCGGACTTGGTAAGGACCTTGGGTCGTCGGTCAAGGAATTCCGCAAGGCCGTGAAGGACGAAGAGAAGCCCGAGCAGCAACAGCAGACGCAGGCCTACATCCCGCCCGCGCAGCCGACGCAGCAGTACACGCCGCCGCAGCAGCCGCAGTACCAGGCCCCGCCGCCTCCGCCGCAGCAGCAGTACACGCCGCCCGCACAGAGTGATGGGTCGAAAGAGAAGCCCAACGTCTTCTAGGCGCGGCTCGCCGCACGTACCAAAGCGCCCCCTGAACGGGGGCGTTTTTGTTGTGGTCCGGGAGTGCGAGGCGGCAAACGCGATGGGGAATGACGTGCGTCAGGGCCTGTCCGGCATGATGCGCGCGCGGAGTGCCGGCTCGGATTCCAGGAGGACGCGGCCACGGTCGCTGGCTTCCTTCACCGTGCTCTTGTCGCGCCCATCGAAGATGGCCGCGACCTGGGCGAGGGAACGCCTTTGTGCGACGAGGGCGGCCATCGCGATCGCGCCCGCGTTCGCCACCTGGCGGGTGCGGCCACGGCCGACCAATTCGTCCACAGTGACTCCACAGTGCGTTGCCACCGCTTCGATGAGGCCGTGGGTATCAAGCGCCTGTGGCGCCGACGCAGAGGAACCACAAAACTCGGAGAGGTGGTCGTCGAGCGTCCGGGGTTCGAGGTTGCCTGCACGCTGAAGGGCGAGCGCCGTGTTCACGACTCCCTGGAGCACGCGGATAGACGGCGCCTCGCAGGCGGCGATGCGGTCAGTCGCCCATGC
>JAFKFP010000004.1:3717-8081 GCA_017308185.1 bacterium
CGCCGAGGCAGACAACCGACATCCCCTGCGCGGCCGCGCGTGCAGCGAGGGCGTGGAGCAGGTGGGTCTTGCCGAGCCCGGGTGCGCCGTACATCACGACGGGGCTGGCCGCGCGCGGACGTGCGCTGAGGAGGTCCATGCAGGCTTGCAGCGCAAGCCTGTTGCCTGCGGCCTGGATGTAGCGTTCGAACGTGTAATCGCGGTTCAGGATTCCGATGACTGATCCCTGGGGAGCGGGACTCGCAGCGTGCGCCGCACTGTTGCTCAGGGGCGGCAGCGGCGCAGGCGCCGGGAAGGCAACCGCCTGGGGCACGAAGCGCGCCGAGAATCCGTCGCCAAAAATGGCTTGTACAGCCCGCGTCATGACGCACGAAAGCTGCCGATTGAGCCAGTCGGTGTCAGCGCCGTGCGGGGCGGCGACCGCAATCACACGGCCGTCCGCGCGGAGCGGGGCGGTGCCGCGCAGCCAGGTATTGAACGTGGAGCGGTTGACGGAGTCCTCGAGCATGCCGAGGACCGCGCGCCACGAGCGGAGAAGTTCGGGCGGTGCAGATGCGATGGCTGCAGGCATTGCGGGCAAACTCTCCCCTCCACGGCAGGTTGTGGCTCGATTTGGTTTCAGAGCGTTCGGGTGGTTCCGTCCGACCGGCGCCGGCGCCCCGTGGCCGGCAACTGGTAGGCCCGTAAGGTACGTCGGTACGCATCGCGGTTCAACAGCATTATGTTGGCGGCGGGGAACTCGTACAGAGTTTTCACGTCGGCGCGTGGTTATGTGGCGGCGGGCATGGTTGACGACAACTGCGCGATGACAGAGTCCGATTGAGAGAGGCGTCCGGCGAGTTAGCCGCGAAGCACCTGGCGCGAACCCAGACCGGGCAGCGGTGCATCGCCACGGCGAATGCGGCCGGCGAGCAGCCAGGCGGCAGTGGTGATGAAGACGATCAGCTTCGTCCACATGAAGGTTGAAAGGAGGGGATCGGCCACGCTGGTGGCGCCGAAGATCATACCCACCCCGAGGAACCCGTAGGTGAGCCAGGCCCACGCCCCAATGTGCGATTCGGCCCGCCGGGCCGCGCGAAACCCGAAGGCCACGGCGAGGGTGATGACCGCGAGCGCAATAAGCAGTGCCAACAAGATCGTCATTAACGGTATCATGTGAGAAAGTCCCACGAGCGGCAACCGCAACATCGCGAATTGCGAGCTTTGGGAGATTCAATCGGACTCCGAACGTCTATCCGCTCACGTTGACGTTCGGGTTAACGTTGCTACACTAGCGTTGAGGGTCATGGCTACAGAAACGACTGAGCAAGCACAGGCAGGCTACCTCCAGATCGGCGAGGCGGCTGAGCGCTCCCAGCTGACGCAGCGGACGCTCCGGTATTACGAGGAAAAAGGGTTGCTGAACCCGCCGACGCGCATGGATGGCGGGTTTCGCCTCTACTCGCCCGAGGACATGGAGCGGATCGCCCGCATTCGCCAGTTCAAAGACCTCCTGGGCGTCTCGCTCGCCGAGATCAAAGAGTTGCTGGATGCGGATGATGTGCGGCTCCAGATCCGCGCTGAGTGGCGTCGGGACGCGGATGCTGTCGAGAAAGCAGAAAAGTTGCGGCGGTCGCGGGAAGTGACAGCTCAGCAGATAGCCCTGATCGACCTCAAGATGGCGAACATGGCGGCCATGCGGGCAACCCATGGAGAAGTATGATGCTTCGCTGGCGCGCTGGGCCGCCGAGCAGGACCCCGCCACGGCAGCACCGGCGACGAGCTGATCCCTGAGATCCGGACGGTGAGGCTGCGATTCCGGTACACTGGAAGCATGATGGTCTCGGATACGCTAGGACGGCCGTTGCGCGATCTGCGCATCTCGGTCACGGATCGTTGCAACTTTCGATGTGTGTACTGCATGCCGCGGGAGGTGTTCGGGCCGGACTACCAATTCCTCGAACGCGATGAACTGCTCAGCTACGAAGAGATAACGCGCCTCGCGCGAATCTTCGTTTCGCTCGGTGTGGAGAAGGTCCGCCTGACGGGCGGGGAGCCACTGGTGCGCCGCGGGCTCGATGTGCTCGTGCGCGAACTCTCCGCGATCGACGGACTGAAGGACCTGACCCTGACAACCAACGGCTCGCTGCTGCGTGCACAGGCGAAGAGGCTCGAGGCCGCCGGGCTGCAACGCATCACGGTCAGCCTTGACTCGTTGGACGAAGCGACGTTCCAGGCGATGAATGACGCAGGTGTGCCCGTGAGCAAGGTGCTCGACGGCATCGCGGCTGCACAGGAGGCGGGGCTGGCGCCGATCAAGGTGAACGCGGTCGTCAAGCGCGGCGTGAATGACGGCGGGATCGTTGACCTCGCGCGGCATTTCAAGGGCACGGGGATCATCCTGCGGTTCATTGAGTTCATGGATGTGGGCACCACCAATGGCTGGAAACTCGACAGCGTGGTGACGGGCCGGGAGATTGTCGAACGGATCAACGCGGAGATGCCGCTCGAACCGGCCGAGGCGAACTACCGAGGCGAGGTTGCGAAGCGGTACCGGTATCGTGATGGCGGGGGCGAGATCGGGCTTATCACTTCGATTACGCAGCCGTTCTGTGGCGACTGCACGCGGGCACGCCTCTCGCCCGAGGGCGAACTGTATACGTGTTTATTCGGCGTGCACGGGAAGGACCTGCGTACACCGCTCCGGGCAGGCGCAAGCGACGATGAGATAGCGGCAATCATCGGGGATGTGTGGCGGGTGCGCAGCGACCGGTATTCGGAGTTGCGGACGGCTGAGACGGATGGGGCGCTGCGCCCGAAGGTGGAGATGAGCCACATCGGGGGCTGAGAAAAGGACTGAGGGCCGAGGACTGAGGGCTCAGTGCCTCTTTACCAACGGGTAGGGGCATAACCGCGTGCCGTCGGTATCGTGAGTGGCATGACAACTGAGACGCCCAGCCCACCAACGATGCGGGAGCGCTTACGCACCGATTACGGTTGGACGAAGCGCCAGCGGCAGGTGCTGGCGCTGCTCGCGGCGGGCAAAACGAATGCCGAGGTGGCCGTCGAGCTTGGGATTTCGCGGGATGGCGCCAAGTGGCACGTCGCAGAGATCCTCTCGAAGCTGCAGGCGACGTCGCGCGAGGAGGCAGCGGAGTACTGGCGACGCCGCAACGGAATGGTTCCCCGATTCGCCCGCGTCTTTCGGGGGTTGATTGGCAGTACGGCGGCGCTCTGGATTGCCAGCGGGGCTATCGCCGGTGGAGTGGTCGCGGGGATGGTCCTCGGCGTGGCGGCGATGCGGGAGGGCGGCGGCTCGCGTGTGACCGGCTCGGCGCCGCCCATGGCGAGTTCGACTGTACAGCATGCCACGGCCGTGCTCAGCGATGGGACCGACGCGTACGACTACAAACCGCAACTGGCGTATATAGCCGAGGATGGTGAAACGTGGCTGGCGGATGCCACAGGGGACGCGAGGACGCCGTTCGCCCTGGACTGCACCGCAAACTGGACGATGAAGGCGGCTGGGGTATTCACGGTATCGTTACAGTGGTCGCCGGATGGCTCCCACGTTCTGTGCATTACCCAGGATTTGGTGGTACAAGCCGCGAGTGCGGCCGGGGGCACGACGCATGAACCGTTCGCGACGGCTCAGTGCGCTACCCCGGAATGGGCTCCTGACGGAACTGCCATTGGCTGCGAGCGAAGCCAGGAACCGCCCGGGATCACAGCCGCAAGTGTGGACGGGGGCGCCCCAGTCGAACTGCCCGGACTTGGCGCCCTCGCCTGGTCGCCATCGGGCCAGGTGATCGTCACGACGGGGACGGCAACGGGCAGGCTCGGAAGTTACATCCTCACCGCGCGCGACGGGCGGCGGATCACTACGATTGATGACGCGAATGTCGCGCAGCCACAAGACCTTGTGTGGAACCGGGCGGGGACGAAGCTAGCCTACCCGGGCGCCAGCGGTATCACGATTGTCGATGTCCTCGCAGGTGGTGCACGGCGAGTCATCCCTATTCGTTCGTTGCCGCCCACCGGTGACGCTGGCGGGCCCGGTGCCAATCTGTTCACCAATGGGATGCGTGTGGATTGGGTGCTGGGCGACACGGCGCTCCTGATCCACCGGTATACGTACGCTGCATTGATCGATGTATCGACACTGAAGAGCCGGCAGCTACCGGCGAGCTTCGGAAATGTGACCATGGCGCCTGACGGCGTCCACGGATGGTCGATGGTAGGCAACGACGACGGGAGCGGGTGGCGGGCGCTGTTCGTCAACGTCGACACCCAGCAGGTCGAGGATATCGAAGGGTCGGCACACGCATGGGAAATGGACCAGGGGCCGGTGGCGATCTTCTCGGGCGACAGCAAACGTGCATGCT
>JAFKFP010000005.1 GCA_017308185.1 bacterium
GCCTGAGCCCCTTCTCCCTGGCGCATTCGATGGCGATATCGTAGCCGGCGTCGGCGTGGCGCATGACGCCGGTCGCCGGGTCGTTCCACAATACCCGCTCCAGCCGCTTGGCCGCTTCCGGCGTGCCGTCGGCGCAGATCACCATGCCCGCATGCTGCGAGAAACCCATGCCGACGACGCCGCCATGGTGCAGCGACACCCATGTCGCGCCCGACGCGCAATTGAGCAGCGCGTTGAGCAGCGGCCAGTCCGACACGGCGTCCGACCCGTCCTTCATCGCCTCCGTCTCGCGGTTGGGCGAGGCGACGGAGCCGGAATCGAGATGGTCGCGGCCGATGACGACCGGTGCCTTCAGTTCGCCATTCGCCACCATCTCGTTGAAGGCGAGGCCGAGCCGGTGGCGGTCGCCGAGGCCGACCCAGCAGATGCGCGCCGGCAATCCCTGGAAGGAGATGCGCTCCCTCGCCATGTCGAGCCAGTTATGCAGATGCGTGTTGCCCGGCGTCAGTTCCTTCACCTTCTCGTCGGTGCGGAAGATGTCCTCCGGGTCGCCCGACAGCGCCGCCCAGCGGAACGGGCCGCTGCCGCGGCAGAAGAGCGGACGGATATAGGCCGGCACGAAGCCGGGAAAGGCGAAGGCGTTGTCGAGGCCTTCGTCCTTGGCGACCTGGCGGATATTGTTGCCGTAGTCGAGGGTCGGCACGCCGTCGTTCCAGAAGGCGACCATCGCCTCGACATGCTCACGCATCGACGCGCGGGCGGCTTTCTCAACCGCCTTGGGGTCGCTTTCGCGCTTCTCGCGCCATTCGGCCAGTGACCAGCCTTTCGGCAGATAGCCGTTCAGCGGATCGTGCGCCGAGGTCTGGTCGGTCAGGATATCGGGCCTGACGCCGCGCCGGTGAAGCTCCGGCACGATCTCGGCGGCGTTGCCGAGCAGCCCGACCGATTTCGCTTCGCCGGCCTTCGTCCAGCGCTCGATCATGGCGAGCGCCTCATCGAGCGTGTCCGCGCGCTCGTCTACGTAACGGGTGCGGAGCCTGAAATCGATGCGGTCGGAATCGCATTCGATGGCGAGGCAGGACGCGCCGGCCATCACGGCGGCGAGCGGCTGTGCGCCGCCCATGCCACCGAGCCCTGCGGTCAGGATCCACTTGCCTTTCAGGTCGCCGCCATAGTGCTGGCGGCCGGCCTCCACGAAAGTCTCGTAGGTGCCCTGCACGATGCCTTGCGTGCCGATATAGATCCATGAGCCGGCCGTCATCTGGCCGTACATCATCAGTCCCTTGCGGTCCAATTCGTTGAAATGGTTCCAGTCGGCCCAGTGCGGCACGAGGTTGGAATTGGCGATCAGCACTCGCGGCGCGTCGGGATGCGTGCGGAAGACGCCGACCGGCTTGCCCGACTGGACGAGCAGCGTCTCGTCTTCCTTCAGCGTCTTCAGCGTGGCGACGATAGCGTCGAAATCGTTCCAGGTGCGCGCGGCGCGGCCGATGCCGCCATAGACCACGAGCTCGTTCGGGTTCTCGGCCACGCCCGGATCGAGATTGTTCATCAGCATGCGGAGCGGCGCTTCCGTCTGCCAGGAAAGCGCGTTGAGCTCCGGGCCGCGCGGCGCGTGGATCTCGCGGATGTTGTGACGGGGATTGGTCATGACCAGGCTCCGGTTTTCGTCGAAAGGGCGATTCCCTCGAGGCGCTTCAGGATCGCGCCGAGATGGATGCGCAGCCGGTCCGCCTTGGCCTCGTCATAGGCGAAGGGAAGCGCCTCGCTTTCGAGATGGGTCGATTGCGCCAGTTCCATCTGGATGGCATGGACGCCGTCCTCCGGCCGGCCGTAATGCCGAGTCGTCCAACCGCCGCGGAAACGGCCGTTGAGGATGGAGGTGTAGGCTTTGGCCGAGCGGCAGATGTCGGCGACGGCCCGCTCGAATTCCGGCGCACAGGTCTTGCCGTTTTCCGTGCCGATGTTGAAGTCGGGCAGGACGCCGTCGAACAGAAACGGGCATTACGAGCGGATCGAGTGGCAATCGTAGAGTACTGCGATGCCGTGGATCTCTTTCACGCGCTCGATCTCGGCGGCCAGCGCCGCATGGTAAGGCGCGTGGAACAGCGCCTTGCGCCGCTCGATCTCCTTCCCGTCCGGTTTCCTCGACCAGAGCGGCTGGTCGTCGAAATCGGTGCGCGGCACCAGTCCGGTCGTGTTCTGGCCGGGATAGAGGCTGGCGCCGGAAGGGTCGCGATTGGCGTCGATGCAATAGCGATGGAAAGTCGCGCGCACCGTCGTCACCTCCGGCAGGACGCCGCCATAGAGCGTATGGACGTGCCAGTCGGTGTCGCGCAGCTTGTACCCTTCCGCGTTGAGGTCGGCCCATATGTCGGGCGGCACATCGGTGCCGGTATGCGGGAAGCCGAGGATGACCGGCGAGGAACCGCGCGTGATTTCAAAGGGGGTCATGGACGAAGCCTTTCAAAATCCATTATTCCAGCCCCGGCAAAATCCCGGCCGACACGCTGTCGCAGAGCGCGCCGGATCGCACCAGTTCACCAGCGGCAGCGAGATCGCCGGCCATGTAGCGGTCCACCTCCAGCGCCGGCACCGCCCTGCGGACCGCTTGATGCGCCTTCTGCAACTCTCCGCTGGTCTTGAGCGGCGCGCGAAAGTCGATGCCCTGCGCCGCGGTCAACGCCTCGATGCCGATGATGGCGGCGAGGTTTTCGGCCATGTCGAGCAGCCGCCGCGCGCCGTGGCAGGCCATGGAGACATGGTCCTCCTGGTTGGCCGAGGTCGGCGTCGAATCGATCGAGGCCGGATGCGCGCGCTGCTTGTTCTCGCTCATCAGCGCGGCGGAGGTGACCTCTGCAATCATCAGGCCGGAATTGAGCCCCGGCTTCTTCGCCAGGAAGGCCGGCAGGCCGAAGGAGAGCGCCGGATCGACCAGGAGGGCGATGCGTCTTTGCGCGATGGCGCCGATCTCGCAGATGGCGAGCGCGACCTGGTCGGCGGCGAACGCCACCGGCTCGGCGTGGAAATTGCCGCCCGACACGACCGAGCCGTCCGACAGCACCAGCGGATTGTCGGTCACCGCATTGGCTTCGACGGTGAGCGTGTGCGCACATTGGCGCAATATATCCAGCGCGGCGCCGTCCACCTGCGGCTGGCAGCGTATGCAATAGGGATCCTGCACGCGCTCGTCGCCGAGCCGGTGGCTTTCGCGGATTTCCGAACCGTCGAGCAACCGCCAGAGTGCGGCAGCCGTGTCGATCTGGCCCCGGTGGCCGCGCAGCGTATGGATTTCGGGATGGAACGGCGCGGAAGAGCCCATCGCCGCGTCAGTGGAAAGCGCACCGGTCACGAGCGCGGCGTTCGCCGCCCGATGCGTCTCGAAAAGACCGGCGAGCGCCAGAGCGGTCGAGACCTGCGTACCGTTGATGAGCGCCAGCCCCTCCTTGGCGGCGAGAACGACCGGCTTCAGCCCGGCCTTCTCCAGCGCCGCGCGCGCTGCCAACCTTTCGCCGGCAAAATAGGCCTCGCCTTCACCGATCATGGCGGCAGTCATGTGGGCAAGCGGTGCAAGATC
>JAFKFP010000006.1 GCA_017308185.1 bacterium
GCGCGCCTTCCCCGGATGCGCCTCGCGTATTTCGAGGCGCAATTGGCGGCCGATGCGGTCGAGGAAGCAGATGAGCTCTGGCAGCGTCTGACGCAGTGGCAACAACAGGCACAGCCCCGCGTTGGCCGCATCGATATCCGCGCTCTGGGATGGATTCTGGAAGCGGATGCCGGCGCGGCCCGGGTCACGTATCGGGCGGGCGTTCCGCTTCGGAGCGACGGTGAGGCCCCGGCGCCGGCGCGTACGACGCTGTTCCCGGGAGGCGCATTCGCCTACTGCCATGCCGGCGACGTTGGGGAAATGGACGATGCCTTCGCAGCCGTACGCTGGGCTATCGATGAGCAGGGTTACTCGACGCGATCGGGACCGATTGAGGTGTACCTGTACCATTTCAACGTAGACCAACATCCTGCCGAGTGCGGTTTCCTCGTCGGAAACGCGGATGGCACGGACCTGCTTGCGTCGCGCGGCCATGAGGGACCGCTGCCCATAGGACGCTAGCCTCAGAGTGTCCAGCGCATAATCGTTCGGCACACCGCGCACGTGTCCGCGGTCAGCCGCTGGTGAACAAGCACCGCGGCACGTAGGATCGCGTATCGCGGTATGTCCGTCATGTGCGTGGACGCCGTCAGGGGTGTGGTGTTCCCATGGATATCGCCGAGAGGGAGTCACGCAGATTACGCGCCGAGGCACTGGTGGAGAGCCTGACCGCGGCTGGGGTGGCAGGCGTCATAACCACGTTTGTCGACAATTCGGGCATCCTGCGCCTCAAGACGACGCCTGTGCGCCAGTTCCCCGAGGCGGCCGCATGGGGGCTCGGGTTCCCGGATGTCTTCGACCGCGCGCGCTTCGACGACACGATCGTCGTCTCTGGCACGGGTGCCGAGCCTATTGGCGACGCGCGGCTCATGCCCGACGTTAGCCGGGTCGTGCGGCTGGCGGCCCAGCAGGGATGGGCCTGGGCGCCGGCGGACCGGTATCGGCAGGATGGCACAGCCCACCCCCAGGACAGCCGTGAACTCCAGGCGTCAGGGCGGACCGTGAAGTGTGCCTTCGAGATCGAATGGGTGCTTTCTCCGATAGATTCCGCCGGGTTCAGCCCCGCGGTAGCCGGTGCGGCATACGGCATGTCCCGGTTCGCTGCCGCCTCGGATTACTGCCGTGAACTGCTGGAAGCGCTGCATGCACAGGAGGTTGTTGTCGAACAACTCCATCCAGAGTACGCAGCCGGCCAGTTCGAAATCTCTGTGGTGGCGGAATCACCGGTCGGTGCAGCGGACACTGGCGTTCTTGTCCGGTCGACCATTCGTGCCATCGGCGTGCGGCACGGGTTTCGCACGTCCTTCTCTCCCAAGGTGGATGTGGGCGGTGTCGGCAACGGCGGTCATTGCCACCTGAGCGTGTGGCGGGGGCATACCAACCTCATGGCCGGCGGCGATGGCGCCGCTGGCATGACGCCCGACGGTGAGTCCTTTGTGGCCGGGATCCTCGCCCACCTCGATGCGCTCGTGGCCATCGGCTGCCCGAGCGTCGCAAGTTACCTGCGTCTCGTGCCGTCGAACTGGTCCGGCGATTACGCGTGCTGGGGTATTGAAAACCGCGAAGCGGCCGTGCGCCTCGTACCAGGACCGCCGGAAAGTAGCGCCTGGGCAGCCAACGTCGAAGTGAAGTGCTTCGATCAGTTCGCGAACCCGTATCTGCTGCTCGCGGGGTTGCTCGCCGCGGGTCGCGATGGACTCGCCTCCCATGCCAGGCTGCCTGCGCCCGTCGGCGTCGACCCTGCATGGCTCTCGGCTGAGGCGCTCGCCGCCGCGGGGGTACGGCGGCTCCCTACCTCCCTCCATGATTCGAACGAGGCCTTCGTTAACGACCACGTCCTCACGGAAGCGTTTGGCCCGGAACTTGTAGCGTCGCTGGCAGCCATCCATGCGAGCGAGTTGGAAATGTTCGCGGAGGCGGCGCCCGAAGCCATCGCAGCCGCGAACCTGTGGCGTTACTGACGGCGCCCGTCCCTTACCACACTACGACCGGAGGGAGACACATGGCCGCTTCACTCACTCTCGACGAACTCGCTGGCTTTCTAGCCCATCAGCGCGCGGTGCGCACGTTCACCCGCGAGCCCGTCGATGACGCGGTTGTCGAGCAGATCCTGGCGGCGGCTACGCGCGCACCGAGTGCTCGCAACCTTCAACCCTGGCGATTCATCGTCATCCGCGAACGTGGCACGAAGGAGGCGCTCGGCGCCATCTTCGATGACCTCGGCAGGCGCCTGTACGGTGCGGCAGCGCCTGACCGCACGCCTTGGGCGGAAGTCCCAGTGCTCGTAGCAGTCTGCTCGGAGTACGTATTCGGCACATCAGCGTCCGGCATGGCTGCGCTCGGTGCCTCGATCTATCCCGCAGTCCAGAACCTGTTGCTGGCAGTCCAGGCAGCGGGCCTTGGCGGCGTGCTCACCACGCGCTGGAAAGAACGCGAGGCTGATGTGCACCCAATTCTCGGCCTCCCGGGTGAAGTCGCCGTGCACGCAATCATCCCCATCGGCCACCCCGCAACCCCAGCCGGGAGGAATCGACGTACACCCGCGGCTGAGGTTACGTTCCGCGAACGCTTCGGCGCGCCGTGGGCATCGTCATCCTGATCAGCCACCGGCGAGTGAGCGCTGCATGCGGCCAAGGCCTTCCACGAGCATCGGCCGTGGGCATGCGAAGTTGAGCCGAACGAAGCCTCGGCCGTCCTCGCCGAAGGTAGCACCGTCACTCAGTCCGACCTTCGCCTTCTCGAGGAAAAATGTGTACGGGTCGTCGGCAGTGGCGTCTGCGCCGCGGCAGTCGAGCCACGCAAGATAGGTTGCCTCGGCGGGATACACATGGATCCCGGGAAGGTTTGTCCGCACGAACGACGTGACATAATCACGATTACCCTCGATGTAGGCAAGCGCTTCCGTCAGCCATGGCGTGCCGTCGCGGTACGCCGCCGTGGCCGCCGCCAGGCCAAGGATGTTTGGCCCTCGAACAAGGTCCGCGCGCGCCGCCACGAACCGCTCGCGCAGGGCTGCGTCGGGGATGATGGCGATAGACGTCTTCAGTCCCGGAAGGTTGAACGTCTTACTCGGCGCCATGAACGTGATCGTCCGGGCTTCGACTGCGGGCGAGAGCGAGGCGATCGGGGTGTGGCGATGGCCGCGAAACACCAGGTCGCAGTGGATCTCGTCCGACACGATGAGCACATCATGGCGCTCGCAGGCCTTTGCCATCCGCTCGAGTTCGTCCCGTTCGAATGCACGGCCGACTGGATTGTGCGGGTTGCACAGGATGAACATCTCAGATGCCGCCACGGCTGCCTCGAACTCGTCCCAGTCGGGCGTGTAGCGGCCTGATTCGTCCTGTACGAGCCGGGCGCGGCGCGAAGTGGCGCCGAACTTTTCGGGGCAGGCGAGAATCGGAGGGTACGCGGGCGTCTGGAGGGCAACTCCTCCCCCGCTCGTGAAGGTTTGCGCGGCGAGGTTCACACCCGCCACCACTCCAGGGACCGCGACTATCGCCTCGGGCGCGACTGCCCAGCCGTAGCGTTCGCCAATCCGCCGAGCGGCTACCTCGTAGAACTCTGTGGGTTCGCGCCCGTAACCGAAGAAACCATGCTCGACGCGCGTCCGCAGCGCTTCCACTACCACGTCCGGTGAACGGAAATCCATGTCCGCGACGAACATCGGCAGCACATCGGGCGGGTACTTGTGCCACTTGCTGCTGTCGGTGCCTTTCCGGTCGTAGATTCGGTCGAAATCGACAGTCATGCGCGTCCTCCAGTGGTGGTGCCTGAACCGGAGTCTACGCCCGCCGCATCATCGGCGCTGGTCAGCGCCGCCCGAAGATCTTGCCGATCGCAGACATCAGCCCGCCGCCACCCCCACCGCCGAGCAGAGCTCCGAGACCGCCGGGAAGCATGCCGGCAGCGCCAGATCCGCCCAGGACCGACGCGAGCCCGCCGGCATCGAGACCCCCGCCCCGCTGTTGTTGGCCGAGATAGCCCATCACCATCGGTGCAAGCATCTGCAACAGCGACCCCGCGTTCGCGGCGCCCATCCCCGTGTTGGCAGCGAGTTGCGCCTGCACCGCGCCGGTGTTCGGGCCGAACACGTGTCCGAGGATCTTGTCCCCCTGCTCCTGATTCGTCTCCAGCGCCTGGGGGCCTGCGTCGAGCGCGCTACCGTCGTGATCGTTTGCCAGCGCGTTGTGCAAGGCCTGCGCTCCCTGGGGCGTCTGTGCATTCCTCGCAAGGCCGGCAACCAGTGCCGGGATGGCCTTCTGGACTGCCGCGCTTGTCTGGGCTTTGTCAGCCCCGAGTATTCCGCTCAGCTTCTCGACGAAGTCGTCCGAGCCAAGGCGTTCAGTCAGGCCATCCAACAACGAACTCATCGATTCCTCCATGTGCGGCGTCTCTGCGGGGGGGCCAGTATGACGTGTACAGCCCCCGTTCCACAAACAGGCGCGAACGCACCACGCGTTGAGCCGCACGTGGGGGGCGTCGGCCGTGCCATCGAAGGTGGCCGCTCGTCCGGATGCCGGC
>JAFKFP010000007.1 GCA_017308185.1 bacterium
CGGCGACGGCGCAACCGTTGATACCGCCGCCGATCACGGCCACATCGAACCGGGAGCCGGCCAGGTCTGAAAGGTTCATTCGGGCCGGGCCCAATCGAGCGTACGGCCGACGGCACGGCGCCATTCGGCAAGCCGGTCGCGGCGCTGAAAGATCCCGAGGCGGGGCTCGAAGACGCCTTCTGGCTGCCAGAGCGATGCGACCTCATCGGTATTTGCCCAGATGCCAGACTGTATCCCTGCAAGGTAAGCCGCGCCGAGGGCGGTCGTTTCGATGTTCTGCGGCCGCACCACGGTAATGCCCGCAAAGTCTGCCTGCATCTGCATAAGAAGGTCGTTGCGGGCGGCGCCGCCGTCGGCGCGCAGTTCGACGACCTGGTGAGGGAGGTCGGCCTGGACCGCCTGCAGGAGTTCAGTGCTGGCAAGCGCGATTGCCTCGAGCGCCGCGCGCGCAATGTGCGCCTTTGTGGTCCCGCGGGTCAGGCCGAGGATCGCTCCGCGAGCGTAGGGGTCCCAGTCGGGGGCACCGAGCCCGGTGAAGGCCGGGACGATTGTGACGCCGCCAGCGTCAGGCACCGTGCGGGCGAGGGCCTCGATGTCCTCGGAGCGGCGAATGATGCCCAGTTCGTCGCGAAGCCACTGTACGAGCGCGCCAGCCACGAATACGGAGCCCTCAATGACGTACCCGGGCTCGCCGTCCTCCGACCCAGCACTGAGCGACACGAGCATCCGGTTCTGCGACGTGAGGCGGTCGGGGCCGATGTCGGCGAGGAGAAAGCAGCCCGTGCCGTAGGTATTCTTTGCGACGCCGTTGACGAACCCGGCCTGCCCGAAGAGCGCGGCCTGTTGGTCGCCAGCGATGCCCCCTATCGGGATTTCGGCGCCGAGCACGCCGGCGTCGGTGACGCCAAAATCCGCGCGGGATGGACACGCCTCGGGCAGCAGACTTGCGGGGACATCCAGGAGCGCGAGGAGGTCATCATCCCATGTGCAGGTGGCAGTGTTGAACAGGAGCGTGCGGCTGGCGTTTGTGTAGTCTGTGGCGTGACGCTTGCCACCCGTGAGCTTCCATAAGAGCCAGGAATCAATCGTCCCGGCGGCGACGACACCCGCATCGGCCGCCGCACGAAGCCCGCGCGTGTCATCCAGGAGCCACGCCAACTTCGTGCCCGAGAAGTAGGGGTCGATTGCGAGGCCGGTCCTGGCACGAACCAC
This sequence comes from bacterium, assembly GCA_017308185.1. Taxonomy (GTDB): domain Bacteria; phylum Chloroflexota; class Dehalococcoidia; order Tepidiformales; family Tepidiformaceae; genus JAFKFP01. Next base: position 1,213 of record JAFKFP010000007.1, read on the forward strand.
GTCTTCGAGCCCACGCTCGCGAAGGTCGTTACACTGGGCTGCTGTGCGCCTGTCCTGCCAAACGACGGCGGGACTAACGGGTTCGCCCGATTCACGGTCCCAGAGCAGCACCGTCTCTCGCTGATTCGCGATGCCGATTGTGGCCAACTCAGCGGGTGCAACACCAGCCCCGGCGAGGGCGGTGGCAATGGCCTCGAGCGTAGTCTCCCAGATGTCCTCGGGGTTGTGTTCGACGTAGCCGGGCCGGGGGTAGTGTTGTGTGAATGGCTGCTGACCGATGCCGAGCACCTCACCGTCACCATCGACGACCAGTGCCCGCGAGCTGGTTGTGCCCTGGTCGATCGCGAGAATGTATGCGCCGGACGGCATTGTGTCAGTATAGATTTGAGGCTGACGACCGGCGAATCGCTGTGCTACTGACCTCGGACCTCCAGCCGTCCAAGCCGATCGCGGAGCCGGGCGTTCTCGTCGCGAAGCTTCTCGAATTCATCACGGAGCGCCCGGACTTCTTCTTCGGTGTTCGCGCCCTTGCGCAGTTCGGCGGCAGCCTCGCGGGCGACCCGCACGCCGCGTCCGTCCAATTCGCGGGCGGCCATCGCATCGAGTGCGGGCGCCTGCTCCGCAGCTTTGAGCGTGCGCAGGGCGTTGGCGGCGGCGATGCGAACGCGGAAGTCGGGATCGCGCAAGAACGCGGCGATATCCTCGCCGAGCGGGCGTTTGCGTTCGGGGAATCGTTGGCCCAGGCCTGCGAGGGCGCCGACCGCTGGGGGCCGTGCAGCCGCGGGTGCGCCGTAGGTTGCACACGCGGCAAGGAGTTCGAAGCCAGCCTGGTCGCGGAGTTCGACGAGCCCGTCGATGCAGCCGATGCGCACTACCTCGCGGAACGAGCTCCGGACAATGTTGCGTTTGATGACATCAAGCGAGGCGGGAAGCCGTAGCTTGCCGATGCTGCGGTTGGCTTCAGCTTCAACGAACCAGGATCGGTCGCGGGCTGCCAGGGGGAGGAGCGCCGCAAACACCTCCTCATCGCCATGGAACGCGCCGAGCGCGGCAACGACGCCGCGCCGGGCCTTGAGGTTTCGCACCGCCAGGCTCCGCAAAAGCGCATCACGCGAGGCGGTAGTGCGGAGTTCGCCGAGTGCCGCGGCAGCAGCGGATTGGACACTCCAATGCCGGTCCTGCATGACGGCCGTTTCCAGTGCGGCGATAGCGTCGGGGCCTCCGTGCTTGCCGAGCGCTTTGGCGGCGGCGATGCGCCCATGTATCGCGTCATCGTCACGCAGTTGCAACCGCAGTTCTCCGTCCGACTTTTCGAACTCCAGCTCCTTGAGTACGCGATTGTAGGGGTCGAAGCGGCAGAGGTCGGGTTTCGCGGGGAGCGGGAATACAAACGTGTGTTCGGCTTCGGTCACCTCGACGTCAAACGACGACGGGCGGCCGCGACCCTTGCGGAAATCGATCGCGAGGGGCACGCGGAACAGGGGTGTGCCGTCATCGGTCTTCTGGGTTTGCTTCACCGTGACACTGGCGAGTTTGGCGTTGTCGTCCCAACTCCAACTTACTTTGAACTCGGGATGACCGGGCCTGTAGACCCACTGGTCGAAGAACCATTCGAGGTTGCGGCCGGTCTCTGCCTCAATGGCATCGACGAGATCGTGGGTGACCACGTTCTTGAACTGATTATCCCGGCAATAGCGCTGGAGGCTGCGGAAGAATGCATCCTCGCCAAGCACTCCGCGGAGCATGTGGAGCACGATCGAACCCTTTTCGTAGAGATGGCGGTCGAAGATATCGATGGGTTCGCGGAAGACATTGCTGACGATGGGCCGCCGGTAGCGCTCGGCAAGATACAGGTTCGTGTTATCGATGACGCCTTCGCGGTATTCGTCTACGCCACGGTGGCGTTCCCGCCAGAGCAGCTCCATGTAGGTGGCGAAGCTCTCGTTGAGCCAGCCGTGAGACCAATCGCGGCAGGTGAGCAGGTCACCGAACCACATGTGCGCGAGTTCGTGCGAGATGAGGTCGTCGCTGTTGAAATCGCGCGCGGCTTTCGCATCGAACAGGATTCGCTCGGTCATCGTTGTCGCGCTGGTGTTCTCCATGCCGCCGAAGACGAAGTCGCGGACGACGATCTGGCTGTACTTGGCCCACGGGAAGGGCATTGCGGTGACATCTTCGAAGACGCCTATCATCTCGGCGGTATTGGCGAAGGTGCGCGTCCCGTCATCCACGTCCTTCGGTTCAACGAAGCAATCGACGGCGAGTTTGCCGTGGGAGCCTTCGATGCGCGAGAACTCGCCGGCTGCAAGCGTGATCAGGTAGGTCGAGTGCGGTTGCTCCT
>JAFKFP010000168.1 GCA_017308185.1 bacterium
CCTGGCTCCCGTGCCTCCGCGCGGCCATCGGCCCCGGGCCGCACCTCGCACCTCGCAACTGCCCCATGTACGCTCCGAGCGTGCGTTGGCTTCTTGCTCTGGCGCCGCTGATTGCAGTCGTGTCCATCGCCTGTGCGAGCACGGCATCGGCGCCAACCCCACCACCGGCCCAAACGCTCCCCACCATCAACCTCCGGGTCGTCCAGGCTCCGCGTTCCGAACAGGTGACCGTCCAGGTCGCGTCCACTGAGCCTCAGCGCGAAACCGGGTTGATGTGGGTGCAGAGCATGCCCGAGGATGCTGGCATGCTCTTCGTCTTCCCGGCGCAGACGAGCGCCGGGTTCTGGATGAAGAACACGTATATCCCGCTCGACATCGCCTACATCTCTGCTGACGGCGAAATTCTCAGCGTGGTCCATGGGGTGCCGCTTGATACCACGGTGCTCGATGCGCCGGGGCCCTACCGCTATGCCCTGGAGATGAATGCGGGCTGGTTCGCAAGAAACGGATTCGGTAAAGGCGCGACGGTAAGTTTCCCGAAAAAGCTTCCCCCGGCGACCTGATGGGGAACCGCTGGAAGCTCGCGCCCGTCTACAATTCGGCGGGTGCCCAGGGAGTGCGAATGACGAAACCATGGATCATCGTGTCGGCAGTTGCCGCACTCACCATCGCGGCGAGTCTCGTTGCCGCGCCATTTGCTACCAGCGGGGCTGACGCCGCGGACCCCTCACCGACGCTCGTGGCACGCGCGGTCATCCCCGAAGTGAGTTCGGCCCGCAATCTGCCAGAGGTCACGGTCACCGTGTCTCAGAACGGCGCTGCCAGCACGCTCGACCTCGATGTCGCCGAGAACGGCGCCGAACGGGCACGCGGGCTCATGTGGATAACGTCAATGCCTGCGGACGAAGGGATGCTCTTCGTCTTTCCGCGCGATACAACCAGTGGCTTTTGGATGGAGAACACCTACATCCCCCTCGATATCGCATTCGTAGGCGACGATGGAGCCGTCCTCTCCGTCCGGCACGGTGCACCCCTGGATACTACCGTCCTCTCACCCGGCGCTCCGTACCGCTACACGATAGAGACCAACGCCGGCTGGTGGATGGCACACGGCTTCTCGGCGGGCGCACACGTCACAATCCCGGGCGGCCTGGAGGCATCGTGAAACGACAGACCTTCCTGGTGATCGTGGCGATGCTCGTGCTCGCTGCATGCGTTCCTCTCGTCTCCTGCGGCGGCAGTTCCAGCGGGAAGCCCGCCGCCACCGCTACGTTCTCACAGTTGGAACCCCTCACCGCTGTCGGCGGGTCACCAACCGCGGCAGCGCCGCAGGCGTCTCCGTCGCCGAGCGATACGGCTACCCCCTCACCCTCGCCCACGCCCTCCGCCGATGCCCGCACGACCGCACTCAACGCGGCGCTCAAGATCTTCGACGGCGTCCCCGCGGCCGACTGTTCGACGAGCAACCCCGGTGGCAAGGACTGCGTGAACTGGAGCACAACTCCCTCCACGCCCGCGCTCGGAGTGGCAGCGTTCAATGTGGGCTCGCCCCAGGGAGGCGGCGCGCTCATGGTGACAGGCCTCGAAGCCGACGGCGTGACGTGGGGGCGCTGGTTCGGCACCCAACAGGCGCTCTACCAGGCCGTTGCCCTCCCGGCGGCGATGCTCGTCTGTGCAGGGGGCCAGGGCCTGGCGGTGTACCAGGACGCGAGCACGTCCTCGGCCGCCGTAGGCACGGTGCCCGATGGCAAGACGGTGCAGGCCGAACAGTTCGTCCTCACCTCACCCGGGAGCGCGCGCTCGAATGGCTCGGGCATGTACCGGTTATCGAGCCCGATTCAGGGCTGGGCGGATGCCACCGACCTCTCCGTGGCGAGCCTCGGCGATTGCTCCACGCATGACGCACTCCAGGGCGGCGGCTTCGACCGCGGCTAGTCTCGTTGGCCGCCGGCCCCATAACGGTTTCCTGGCGTAGCATGGGCCACCGGCCAAACGCCGAAACGGGGGCGCCCATTGAATGGCTATCGGTCCGAGTTGTTTCTCCATGTGATCTTTGTCGTCGTCGCCCTCGGTCCGCTCTTTGTCATGCCGCTCTTGCAGGCCACTGCTGAGAAGCGCAACGCGGGCGCTGTGCGCCTCTACCTGGACTTCCTGGAACGCGTTTTGCGCATGTTCATGCTGCCGGGCGCGGTGCTCGTGTTTGTCATGGGCGGCCTTCTCATGAGCAGCGACCACTTCTACGGGCACGATAACCCGCCCGCGTGGCTCGTCGCGTCGCTGCTGTGGTTTGTCGTCGCTGCCGTATTCGGGGCTGTCGGGCTGCGCAGCACCATGCGCCAGGCCCGCGCATCGTTGCAGGGCGTCCCCGACGAAGCGCCCGTCCCCGCGGCCTACCGCCAGGCCGGCATGTGGATGCAGGTGATCCTCGGGTTACTCGGCGTTTCTGTCGTAGTCATCGCCTACCTCATGGTCCAGCAGCCCGGCAGGTAGGCCGCCAACAACAACCACAGGAGCCACCAATCATGGATACGTTCGAACCACGCCCGCTCGTCGATGGCCTGGTCTTCCCTGAGGGCCCACGATGGCACGATGGCCGCCTCTGGTTCTCAGATATGCACGACCGCGCCGTGTTCACCGTTACCCTCAAGGGCGAACTCGACCGCGTCGCCAATGTGCCCGAGCGGCCGTCCGGCCTCGGGTTCCTCCCCGATGGCCGCCTCCTCGTCGTCTCCATGTGCGACCGCCGCCTCCTCCGCCTCGACCCCGATGTCCTCCGCGAGCATGCGAACCTCACCGACGTGGCGCTCGGTGACCTGAACGATATGGTCGTGGATTCGCAGGGCCGCGCATATGTCGGCAACTTCGGCTTCGACTACAACGCAGGTGGCGAATTCAAACCCGCAAACCTCGTCATGGTGCAGCCCGATGGCGCAGTCCGCGTAGTCGCGGATGACCTCCTTTTCCCCAACGGCCCCGTCATCACGCCCGATAACCGCACATTGATTGTCGCCGAGACGTACGGGCGCCGCCTGACGGCGTTCAGTATCGCCGAAGACGGAAGCCTGGAGAACCGCCGCGTCTTCGCTGAGTTCGAGGCCGCCACCCCCGACGGCATCTGCCTCGATGCGGACGGCGCCATCTGGGTTGGCTCGCCATCCACCGAAGAGTTTCTCCGTGTCCGCGAAGGCGGCGAAATCACCGCGCGCATCCCCACGCCCGGCCGCTGGGCGGTCGCCTGTGAAATCGGTGGCCCAGATGGACGCACCCTGTTCTTGCTCAGTGCCGAAACCTCGCGGGCCGAACTGTCCAAAGGCAACTCCAAAGGCTGGATCGACGTCGTTGATACCGTGTAGGCGGAAGGGACAGGCACGACCATGCCATCGTTCCCACGTCCTCGCGTTGGTCGGCGCGCCGCGCCACCGTAAGCTGATGATATGAGTGACGCTGCCTCATCCCCGCCTCACGCCCTGTCCCTTCGCATCGCGCACCTTTACCCCGATGTCATGAACATCTATGGCGACCGCGGCAACGCCATCGCGCTCCAGTACCGTTGCGAGGCGCGCGGAATCGCCGTCGAAGTGGTTGATATCCGGCTCGGAGACCCGTTCGACCCCGCAGCGTTCGACATCGTGATCATCGGCGGCGGCCAGGACCGCGAGCAGCGTCGCATCGCTGAAGACCTCCAGTCTCGAGCTGAAGCTCTCCGCGCCGCCGCAACGGATGGAATGCCAATGCTCGCCGTATGCGGCGGGTTTCAGCTCTTCGGGCGCCGCTATGTGGATCAGGATGGAGGCACGATCCCCGGGATCAGCATCTTCGATATGGAGACGCGCCACCCCGGCGCCGCCGTCCAGCGCTGCATCGGCGATATCGTGCTCACCACTCCACTTGGCGAAGTCGCGGGGTTCGAGAACCATGGTGGCCGTACCTACCTCGCAGATACCCAGGCGCCGTTCGGACGGGTCGTGCGCGGCTACGGCAACAACGCGGAGGACGGTGGCGAAGGCGCGCGCACCAACAACGTGATCGGCACCTACCTCCACGGCAGCCTGCTCCCGAAAAACCCCGCCATCGCCGATGAACTCATCCTCGCCGCCCTGCGCCGCCGCTGTGGTGAGGCCGTGACATTGACGCCAATCGATGACGCGGCCGAGCAGGCGGCCCATACATCCGCCGTCACTGCGGCGCGGCGGTCGCCCGCCATCAAAAAGGATCCGTGAGGGCCTGGAGCGTCCGGCATTAACCGAAAGCCATCGCGCGCGTAGCATGCGCACGAATGGCAAACCCCAATACATCCGTATTCGACGCGATCAATGACCTCGCGGGCAGGTCCGCCGTCTTCGATGACGTCAACAAGTTCCTCGCCAAGGACATGATCTATGTGGTCGTCGCCCTGGGCGTTGCATTGCTCGGGTGGCTGCTGCTGCGCAACGTCCGCAATGCGTTCGAGGTCGCGGTCATCATGGCAGCAGCGGTACTCTTGAGCCTGCTCATCGGCCGGATAGTCGCGCACTTCTGGTTTGAAGCCAGGCCCTGGGTGGACCACGCCGGTACGGTGAAGCTCATCAGTCACAGTGCGGACGCTTCGTTCCCATCCGACCATTGCCTTGTGGCCGGCGCGATCGGCGTCGTGGCGCTCTTGGCATGGCGTTGGCTGGGCATCGTTGTGCTCGTGCTCGCGCTGCTCATTGCCTGGTCCCGCGTCTTCGTGGGCGTCCACTACCCCGGTGATGTCCTCGCCGGGCTCGCCATAGGCGCCGTCTGCGGCCTCGTCTGTTGGTTCGTGGTGAAGCGACTAAGCCCCCACATCCCGATCCTCGGGGGCATCGGCGTCGCCGGGCGCTAACGCCTGGCCCCCTTTGCCCACCACGATGCCACCCTCGTATACTGATCCTGTCGTTAACGTCTCCTTGTGGAGGGCGAACGAGCAGAGTGCTCCCTGATGCTGACCACCCGCACGAAGAATGCGGCGTCTTCGGGATTGTCGGTCCCGGCGATGACGTAGCCCGGCTTACCTTCTATGGCCTCTACGCACTCCAACACCGCGGCCAGGAGAGCGCCGGGATAGCTACCAGCAACGGCGAGAAATTCGAACTACGCACTGGAATGGGCCTCGTCTCGCAGGTCTTCGATGAAGAAGACCTTGCCGTCCTGAAGGGCCACATCGCTATCGGCCACACGCGCTACAGCACGGCCGGGGGTTCGCTCGCTTGCAACGCACAGCCCATCGTCGTCCACGATGCGGTCAGCGGCGATCCGATCGCGCTCGGTCATAATGGCAACCTGACGAATGCCGAAACCCTCCGCGACGACCTGCTCGCACAGGGTGTCCACCTCGAATCGACAGCCGATTCGGAGATCATCGCGCACCTCCTCGCGCGTTCCACGGGCATCACCTGGCAGGAGCGCTTCCACAACCTCATGCGCCGCCTGGAGGGAGCCTATAGCCTCGTCATCATGACGAAAAAGCAGCTCTTCGCCGTACGTGACCCGATGGGCGTGAGGCCCCTGTGCATTGGCCGTAACGGCGACCATGGCTATGTCGTCGCCTCCGAGTCATGCGCCCTCGAACACCTCGGGCTCACGATGGAGCGCGAACTTGAACCCGGCGAGGCAGTCAAGATCGATGCATCCGGCGTTTCCAGCGCCTTTCCCCTCGCGGCCATGCCCCACAAGAAAGCCCTCTGCACGTTCGAATACACCTACTTCGCCCGCCCGGATAGCATCCTCGGCGGGCAGCTTATTTACCGCACACGCGAAGAGATGGGCGCACAACTCGCCCGCGAGCATCCCGTCCCGGCGGATATCGTCATCGGCGTCCCCGATTCCTCCATCCCCGCCGCAATCGGCTACGCCCGCGAAAGCGGCATCCCGTACCGCGAAGGGCTCGTGAAGAACCGCTACGTTGGCCGCACCTTCATTCAGCCCGACCAACGCATACGCAAAGCCGGCGTCAGCCTCAAGTTCAACGCACTCGGTGAAGTCCTCCGCGGTAAGCGCGTCGTTGTGGTCGACGACAGCATCGTGCGCGGGACTACCACGCCGCACGTGGTGGGGCTGCTCCGGCGAGCAGGCGCTCGTGAGGTGCACATGCGCGTGAGCACCCCGCCGATCATGTGGCCCTGCTTCCTCGGCGTGGACATGGCGACGAGGTCCGAACTCATCGCAGCGAACAAGTCCGTCGACGAGATCCGCGACTTTATTGGCGCCGATTCCCTCGGCTACCTCAGTCTCGATGGCCTGAACCGCGCCACCGGCCAGCCGCCCAGTGACCTCTGCAACGCCTGCTTCACCGGCGTTTACCCGCTCAACGTCCAGATGCAGATGGCAAACATGGATGTCGGCCGCGCACGCGAATTCGCCGCTTCTCCCGCGCGTTAGCCCGCTTCCACCGCGGCCGTCTCCAGCGGAGTACCATGGGCTCGCGGAGGTGCGCTATGGATGAACGACGCCCCATCCCGGTCGGCGTGTACGAAATACTCCAGGACTTCACCTGCCCGACGGCCAGCGTCCGTGTTTTCCGGCTGGCCGCCGAAGGTGACGCGGTCGGCGGCCATGTCCACCGCCGCTCGATGCAGATCTACGTCGCGCTCGAAGGCAGCGTTGCCGTCGAGGTGGAAGGCGTGGAACGCACCCTTCACCCCTTCGATGCCCTGCCTGTCTGGCCCGGCCAGAAGCATCGCGCGTCCCCCATCGCCGGTGACGCGCTACTCATGAACATCGCGGTGCCGCCACTTGCAGCCGATGACCAGGTGCCACTCTCCGAAATGGGCGAGCCCGCGGACATGCACCTCCCCGTCAATGACGTTGATGTGGATGATTAGGCTGCTCGTGCCTTCCTCGCGGCCTGGCTGAGTCCTGCCTGCCCGGTCTTCGGCTCCCTCCCGCTTGGACGGCATCCCTGGCCTGCGGTAGGCTCGGCTCTACCTGCATTTGGAGTCTCCATGGCCACCTTCCACATCCTCCTCACACCCGGTGACGGCATCGGGCCCGAAGTCATCGAAGAGGCGACCAAGGTCCTGGCGAAGGTCGAAGGGCGCTTCCGCCACGAATTCATCTACGAAGAAGAGACCATCGGTGGCGCCGCGCTCGACAAATACGGAGTGGCCCTCCGCCCCGAAACGGTCGCGAAGGCGAAAGCCTCCCGTGCAGTCCTCTTCGGTGCGGTCGGTGGCCCAAAGTGGGATAACCCGCAGGCGCAACACCGACCCGAAGATGCCATCCTGGGCATGCGTAAGCAGCTTGGGCTCTTTGCCAACCTCCGGCCGGTGAAAATCTACCCCGCCATGATCGACCAGAGTTCGCTCAAGCGAGAGGTGCTCGAAGGCACCGACATGATCGTCATCCGCGAACTCACCGGCGGCCTCTACTTTGGCCAGCCCAAGAAGCGCTGGGAAAGCGCCACCGGCCGCCAGTCCGTCGATACCCTTCGTTACAGCGAAAAGGAAGTTGAACGCGTCCTCCACGTCGGCTTCCAGCTCGCCCAACAGCGCCGCAAGAAGCTCACCAGTGTCGATAAGGCGAATGTGCTCCGCACGGGCCAGATGTGGCGCGAGATCGCCACGGAAGTGTCAAAGCAGTACCCCGATGTCGCAGTCGAACACATCCTCGTCGATGCGGCCGCCATGTACCTCCTGCGGCGTCCTACCAGCTTCGACGTCATCGTCACGGAGAACATGTTCGGCGACATCCTCACCGATGAAGCGGCGATGCTCGCCGGATCGATGGGCATGATGCCCTCCGCCAGCCTCGGAAAGCGCCGGAAGGACGGCACTGGCATCGGCCTCTACGAGCCTATCCATGGCAGCGCCCCGGATATCGTCGGCCAGAAGAAAGCGAACCCCCTCGCGACGATCCTCAGCGCCGCGATGATGCTGCGGCTCTCGCTTGGGCTCGAAGAAGAAGCCGCGGTCATCGAATCAGCGGTCGATGGTGTCATCAACGATGGCTACCGCACGCCAGATATCGCCGACGCCACCGGCCACCTGGTCGATACGGCGAAGATGGGCACGCTCGTCGCCGAGCGCATCTGACTTTCGGACGGGACGAGGGTGACTCCGGCTCCTCACCTGGCGCGTTCGAGGCCGCGCGCGATCGTCGCGTCCCCCTCGCGTATCCCGTTGGACCCTCTCGGCGGCCAAACGAGCGCGGATGGCAGGCGGTCAGCGGAGGTCGTGAAACGGCGGCGGCAAACCGCACCGGCCCGACACCGTATCGATCGAGTCATCCTCGCCCGCGTATGGTCCCAGCAGCAGCCTGCCCGCGCGCTCCCGGGCGTCGAGCAGCGCGCAAAACGCTGCCGCCTCGTCATCATCCAGCGCCTCGCCCGCGCTGATGCGCCGGAGCCAGTCAGCGAGTTGCCGTGTCGGGTGTGCTTTACGCATGTCGGCATTGTAGCGAATTGTGTCCCGGAGCAGCCCATGTACGGCGTTCGCCGGGCCCGGCAACTCCCCTCTCCCGCACGGCGGGAGAGGGGCAGCGGGTGAGGGCTCCGCTTACGGCCCCGGTATCTCTCCCGGCTCCAGCGGGCGGGCGCCGCGCTTTTCCCATTCGTCTGGCCGAATCGTAAGCCACCTGTCGGCACATTGCAGGAATGCGCCACTGATGCCGTCGAACCCCTCGCCGGCCAGCCTGGCTTTGTTCGCAGCGCCGTCGGGATTGAGCACGTTGAGCTTGTCTATAAGGCGATCGAGGTCAGCCTGCCCAAATGGCTGATTCGGGTTCGGTCGTGTCTCGAATCCAGCCGCCGCCATGCAGTGCCCGAACGGCTGCCAGCGCCCGTCATACCACGGTTGTTCTGCCTTCGCTTCCTCGCTGATGGGACGGTCGTCCCACGTGTACGCCTCGAACTGGCCAGTGTCTGGCCGGATCCAGTTGCTGAACACAGGCGGCGAGACGGATCGCGGGTCGAGCGCCGGCTGGATGGTAGAGTCGCCCGTTGTCGTGTCAGCGTTCGTGGCCTTCGAACACGCCGAGAACACGAGTCCGCTGACCACGAGTGCCACGCACAGCCAGAGACGAATGCCACGCACACCACCCTCAACGGACGAGAGCCCGCGAAGGTTCCATACCAGCAGGATAACGCTTGGTCGCCGGGGCTCGGTTGAGTCCTGAGTCCCCGGCCTGAGTCCTCCCGAGGGCTTACTCCCAGCGAGAAGGCATCTCCACGTAGCTCAGGCTCTCCGCCCCAACCTCTCGCGTGAGCGCGTCCCATTCCTTCATGTCCCACTCGCCCACGAGCGTGTATGCGCGGCCCTGTTTGCCAGCGCGCGCCGTGCGCCCGATGCGGTGGATGTACTCCTCGGCGTTCTGCGGGATGTCGTAGTTGATCACGTCCGAGATGTCGGGGATATCCAGCCCGCGCGCCGCCACGTTCGTCGCAACCAGCATATCGAGCTTGCCCGACTTGAAGTCATCCATCACCCGGTTGCGCTGCCCCTGGCGGAGGTCGCCGTGTATCGCCCGCGCCTGCACGCCGCAGCCGTTCAGCTGCGCCGTCAGCCGGTCCACGCCCACACGCGTCTTACGGAAGATGAGCGTGCGGCCGAGTTCCTGCTGTTCGAACAGGTACCGCAGCGCGTAGAACTTGTCTCGCTCCGACACTTCGCAGTAGTACTGCTCCACGCCCTCGGCCGTGCGATGCTCCGGGTCGACCGCGATGCGCTCGGCATTGCGCATGTAGCGGTACACGAGCCGTCCGATGCTCTCTGGCATCGTCGCGCTGAAAAGCCCCGTCTGGCGATCCTTCGGCACGTTTCGGAGGATGTAGTCGATGTCGCGCGCGAAGCCGATGTCGAGCATCTGGTCCGCCTCATCGAGGATCGCAAACCGCACATGGTTCAGCGAGAGCGTGCCGCGCTTGATGTGGTCGATGACGCGCCCGGGCGTGCCCACGGCCACATGTCCGCCGCGCTCGAGCGCAATCAGGTCCGACTTCATCCGGCTGCCGCCGATGATGCCGATCGTCGTGAAACCGTAGAACTTGCCGAGGTGCGCGATCACTTCGCACACCTGCCGTGCGAGTTCGCGCGTCGGCACCAGCACCACGGCCTGGAATTCGTTCACCGAAGGGTCGATGGCACGTGCAAGAGGCAGCCCGAACGCGAGCGTCTTGCCAGTGCCCGTCTGGGCGAGGCCCACCACGTCATTGCCCTCGAGCATGATGGGCAGGGTCGCGGCCTGGATTGGGGTGGGTGTGTCGTAGCCGAGCGCGGCGATCGCATCAAGGCCCGTCTCATCGATGCCAAGTGCGCGGAACGCCTCTGAATGGGGCGCGATGGCCTGCGGCTTTGGCGCCGGCTTCGAGTTGCCGGTCTGCTTGTTCTTTCCGCCTGCCCGTCGCCCGCGGCGGCGATGGCGGCTGGCGGTGTCGTCGCCCGTTAATGAATGTGGGGTATGTGCCGCCGGAGCTGCGGTGTCGTGGGCGTGTGGCGCATGCACACGCAGGGGTTCCGCCGTTACCGAACTGACTTCGGCCGCGGCAGCATTCTTGCGCTTGAAAATGGTTAGCAGAGTGTGAGGGTATCCTTTCCATCCGGTCGTAGGCACCTGTGCAGCGGCAACCAGCGCGCACGAGGCGGCGACAGATGGCAAAACGGATCGTTCGGGATGAGTGAGGCCATTGCCGCGGGTCGACTCGTATCTGGTTTCACAATAGCAGAACCATCGCCATTCAGGAAAGCCACGCCTCAATGTGCGTATACTGCGAGGACTTTTGGGGGTGCCCATGCCTGACGAACAACCACTTGTCCTCGAAGAGCGCTATGGCGGCGTCGCGCTCATCAAATTGAATCGGCCTGAGCGGCATCACGCCCTCAGCCGCGCGCTCTCGGCAGCCCTCGACGCGGCCATCGAACGCGCGGAGAGCGACCCCGATGTGCGTGTTGTCGTGCTCACAGGCACCGGCGACCGCGCCCTCTGTGCCGGCGGCGATATGCTTGAGATGAGCGGCGTCGAAGGCAGGGACGAGCCCGCTGTCGGCCGCGGAGTCGACCCCTACAACCGGCTTTCGAGCACACCGTTGCCCGTCATCGCGGCGATCAACGGCTACTGTTACGGCGGTGGCGCCCGGCTCGCCGTCGCGTGCGATATCCGGCTCGCGTCGGCCACGGCGACGTTCCGTCTCCCTGGCGCCGAATACGGCCTCGTGGTGGCCGCGGCGACACTCCCCCGGCTCGTTGGGGCGGCGAAGGCCAAGGAGCTCATCTTCACCGCCCGGAAGTTCGATGCCGCCGAGGCGCTCTCCATCGGCCTTGTCAACAGCGTCCACGAGCCATCGGAGCTGCTGCCCGCCGCAATGGAGATGGCCGCGACCATCGCCGCGCACTCCGCCGAAGCCGTGCGCATTTCGAAGGCTGTTATCGATGCCGCCACGCTCTCGGAGACCGCTGCCCAGATGGAGGCCGATGCGAACCGGCGCCTTCGCGGCAGCTCCGAGCAGACGGCGCGTTTCCGCGAGGCGACCACGCGCGTGACCGGCCGCTAGGCGCGCCGGCCAGGGTGCATCGGCTGGATTGCCGTCCGCAAAGGGCCGCGAGGAGGGCACAACATGGCGGGACCGCTTTCGGGCATCAAAGTCCTCGATTTCACTTGGGCGCTCGCCGGCCCGTATGGCGTGATGGCGCTCGCGGACCTCGGCGCCGATGTGCTGAAGATCGAGACGCCACAGCAGAACGAAACCCGGCGCGGCATGGGCCCGTACACGCATGACGTCAGCACCTACTTTTTCTCCGTGAATCGCGGCAAGCGCAGCCTGATGCTCGACTTGAAAGCGCCTGAAGCGCGGGAGATCATCTACCGGCTCGTAACGCAGGTAGACGTGGTCACGGAGAACTTCTCACCAGGGACGATGGACCGTCTCGGGTTCGGCTACGAAGCGCTCCAGAAGATCAATCCCGCGCTGGTCTACGCATCGACATCTGGCTTCGGCCAGACGGGGCCGTACCGCCAGCGCGGCGCGGTGGACGCGATCGTCCAGGGCATGGGCGGCGTCATGAGCATGACTGGCCATAGTGGCGGGCCTCCTGCGCGCGCTGGCTACTCGATCGGCGATATGGCGGGCGGCATGTTCACGGCCATCGGCGTGCTCTCGGCCCTCGTCGAACGCGCGACCAGCGGATTAGGGCAGCACGTGGACGTGGGCATGCTCGACTGCCAGGTCGCGCTCATGGAGAACGCGCTCGTGCGTCACCTCGCCACGGGTGAAGTGCCCGGTCCCGTGGGCTACCGCCACCCGCTCAGCACTCCCCACCAGGCGCTGCCCGCCAGCGACGGCTGGGTCGTGCTGGCTGGCGTCAAGGACACGAACTGGCAGCTCTTCTGCGGCATTATCGGCTGCGACGATCTCATCACGGATGAGCGCTTCGCCGCGAACGCCTCGCGCACCGCACACTACGCCGACCTGGAGCCGATCCTGTTCGAGGCGTTCCGGAAGCGGACCGTCTCCGAGTGGCTGGACCTGCTTTCCGAGCATTTCCTCATCGGGCCGCTGAATACGGTCGCCGATATGGCGCGGGACCCGCAGGTTGCTGCCCGCGACATGATCGTGGAACTGCCGACGTGGACGGGCGGCTCCCTCAGAGTTGCGAACACGCCCGTGAAACTCTCGCGCACCCCCGGCGGAGCCACGCGCGGAGCATCGAAACCGGGGCAACACACCCGTGACGCGCTCGCGGACGCAGGATACAGCCCTGCCGAAATCGAAGACCTCATCGGCCGCGGGGTCGCGGCCGATGGCCCGGCCGGCTAGCTGGCGCGCGGCCCCGTTTGTCTTGCCCACGGTGCTCACGTAGCATCGCGGGCGAAGCGGCAGGAGTGAAGGAGGCTGAGATGGCTCTGCACGATAGCTATGGCGATGTGACCGTGGAACTGCGTGACGACTACGTGGCGGTCGTCGAAGTACACCGCCCGCCGAATAACCACTTCGATGTCGCGCTCATCCGCTCGCTTTCGGACGCGTACGAAGCGCTCGATGATGAACCCGGCTGCCGCGCCATCGTCCTCGCCGCCGAAGGTAAGCACTTCTCAGCGGGCGCAAACTTCGGCCCCGCCGCCCGCGGAGACGACACCTCGAACCCGCCGCGCGGCACGGGCGAGGGCGACCTCTATGGCACGGCCGTCCGGCTTATCGAAGCGAAGACCCCCGTCGTGGCCGCTGTCCAGGGCGCGGCAATCGGCGGCGGGCTCGGCCTCGCCTGCTCCGCAGACTTCCGCGTCGGCTGCACCGACACGCGCATGTCCTCGAACTTCTCGCAGCTCGGCTTCCACCACGGTTTCGGGCTGACCATCCTGCTGCCGCCCATCGTCGGGCAGCAGAAGGCGCTCGACCTGCTCATGACGGGCCGCCGCGTGAAGGGCGAAGAGGCGTTCGCAATGGGCTTGCTGGACCGCTTCGTCGCACCCTCCGAGGTGCGCGTGGAAGCGATCCGCATGGCGGCTGAAATTGCCACATCCGCCCCCCTCGCGGTCCGCAGCATCCGTGAGACGATGCGTGCCGGTATCGGCGACCGCTATCGCGCTGCGACGGACCGGGAACGGCTCGAACAGGATCGGCTGCGTCTCACGCAGGACTTCCGCGAGGGCATCAAGGCGACGGCGGAACGGCGGCCGCCGCGCTTCGAAGGCCGGTGACGGCAGGCCGGGGACAGCGCGCAGGAGGCCGGAGGCAAGCAACATCCAACGCAGCCGCGCGGGCTGATCGTCGAGGTGTCAGTCAGGAGTGCCGGTGGGTCGCTTCGGGTGGCGCTTGGGGCGCTTGTGCTCGACCGGTTGGCCGGTTTCCGTGTCGATCTCGACCATCTCCCAACCGTCCGGAATCGTGACGGTAGTCCCGACGAGCGCCGCTACGGCGTGGCCAACCGCGAGCGTCCGGTCCATCCCATCGGCCTGGCCGTACGCGGGCACCGGTACGTTCGAGAGGATGAGCCGCTTGCCGCTCGTCTTCACCATCTCCAACGAGAACTGCCGCAGATCATCGGTATTTTCGTGCCAGCGGTCCGGCTGGTCGCCCTCAATCAGCACTTCCAGGTGGTCGATCTTGCCGAACGGCACCAGCTCCTTGGTGCCAATGCCCAGCCCGAGATACCCCTGTTGCCACGTCGCTGACCCCTTCTTCGAATCGATGATCACATCCGACCCTACGATCGCCCCGATAAGCGCCATCACGCACACGGGGAACAGGAACAGCAGCACCAGCAGGATCGTCATCAACGCCCAGAGCGGCAGGTCGAAGCTGCTCAGCGCAAGGAGCGTCACCGCACCAGCCGTGATAAGCAGCCCGATGAGCGGCAGGATGATCGTCCCCCGCGCCGACTTTATCTCGATGCGCTCCGGCGAAATGATCGCCATCGACCGGTGCAACAGGATCTCCCGCCGCCCGTCGCGGCGATTGATAACAACGTGGCCCGGGATCTCCATGTCGGTCATACGTACCCAAGGGTAGCGCGAATTCAGTTACTCACCACGCCGCGTGTCCCGGCTCGTCGCGCATGCACCCTACTTCGAGAACGTCACCTTCTTCAACTGCGCGTTCGCATACACGTAGCCCACGCCGTTGCTGATGGTGAACGCCGTACTCGCCTGGAACTGGTCCGAACGATACTGGTAGTCAAACGCGCCGTCCCGCCGAAATGCGACGATCCGATTGTTCGGTGCATCGAGGATGCCGATATCCCCATCACTCAGAGTCACCGGAGACGCGGCTCCTGCGAGCTTCGCATCGATCCCTGCCTGCGAGAGCGACAGCGCCACCTTTCCCGTAAAGCGGTGCAACGTGCCGCCGGCGTCTGATGTCACCACGTCATCACCTACCGCGAGCCGGCGCGCCGCCGCCAGGTCCGGCGTCTGGAGCGCGATTGTGGGCGCCGCTGAATAGCCCCCATCCGATGGTACGAACTGGTAGATCGTATTCTGGCTCGCATCGAGCACATAGAGGTCCGAACCATGTGTCGCGATATCCGTGAGGTGGAGCCCCGGGGGCGCGCTGAACGCGATCTGATGCAAGCCACTCTCGGGCGAGTACGACCAGAGCGCGTTGGCAGCATCGGCAATCAGTAGGCTTGGCGCAGCTGTGCCTCCCGGATCGAGGATCGCGGTGGCGATCGGGTTCCCATGCTTCTTCGCGGCATCCGCCACGTACACCACGGACGGCTTCCCCCCGGCCAATGCCATGGCGATAACCTGGTTCGACGCCCCATCGAGGATGTAAGCCTCGGTCGCGCCAACCGCCAGGTCCACCGCGCTTACAGGCTTCGGGCCAAACTGGTCGAGTGAGCCGATCATGGAAATCGCCGCGGGCGCGCGCACAGCGTCCATCGTCGCGATCGCCGCTTTCGCCTGCTGGAGATAGGTCTGGACCTCGGGGCCGGCATTGCTCATGCCTCCCGCCTCGATCAGCATCGCCTGCGCTTCCGTGAGGTCTGTGCGTTTTTGCGCCGGGTTTTGTTCCACCTGCGCCGCTGACAGGCGTTGCTCGGCGCCGCTTACGAGTTGGGTGTAGTGCTCGGAACTCTGCTTGTTCATCAGTTTGGGGATGGTCAGCACTCCCACGAGGCCGATCAGAAGTCCCAGCCCCACCAGGATCACCAGCCATGTAGGCGGAAGGCTCCCCGCGAGGGTGCCGCCCCGCGAGAGCACGCCCCCGCCCTTCCAGCGGCCACCCATGTTGGCCCGCAGCCGCACAAGCGAACCACCACTGCTCAGTGACTGTGCAGTCTCGCCCGCAATCACGTCGCCCGTCACCGGCGCAATCACGGCGACCGATTCCGCGCGCCGGTTTGCGGCCATCTCAGTGACGCGTGGCATGGACTCGACGACCGGGTCGACCGGCGGCGGGGGAGCGTCGTCATGCACCAGTCCGCGCGAGAAGCTATCGCGCCGGCTGTGGCGTCTGCGCGGCTCCGGGACCTGTATGACCGAGCCCATGCCCGGCGCGTGGATCACCGGGTACCGCGCGGCCGCGTTCGCCGCGTGCATCCGCTGGGCATGGCTTCGCCGTTCTGCCGCGAGCCGGCTCAGCGCGACATCGCCCCCTGCCACGCGCAGCAATGGCGCAGGCATCTCGGCGACGACGGCCGTCTCGACCGGTTCGATAGGGTGCCGCCGCGGGACCACGGCCAGGAGGCGGCTGCGTGCCTCTTCTGCTGACAACTGGGCGGGCCGCGATTCGATGAACAGGCTCGGCTGGAAGTTCGATTCGGACGGCCGTGATGCATCGTCTCCGTCCGCTTCATGTGCATCCGCGCTTGCCGTGGTGGGCGCCTGTGCGCCGCCGATCACGAAGTCGCTCTCCGGGAGCGCCGCATTTGCGGCGCCATCCGTCCGTACCAGCACGGCCGTCACGTAACGTATGTCCGCGAGTATGCGGTGATAGATGTTGGGCAGAATCTGGCCGGCCGGCAGCCGGAGGATACCCTCCATGACCTCATCGTCGAGTTCACGCAGGACTGCGGTAGAGATTAGCAGCATTTTGTCGCCGGGCTGGAAATCGATGCGCGTCAGCTGTGCTGATGGCTCGCCCGCGCCGATAGGCCGCCCGTGTTGCTCGTCGGTGTAATAGGCGGTCACGTTCGACCCCTGCACATGGAAGGCGGCCGATGGGCCTGCCTGCGCCAGCACGGCCTGCGCCCCGCGCCGCGCGAAGCATGTGAGCCCGATGTTCACCCGGTGCTGGGCGATGCTCTTGTCGTTCCAATCCGCGACGTTTCGGGCGGCCTCGTCGACGATCCTCCCGATCGACCCGGTCAGGCTCATATCGAGGCCCGTGAACAGCGATCCGAGCGCGGAGACAACGTGCGCCGCGAAGGCCTCCCCCGCGGGTGTCGTGCCCTCGGCCACGATGACGAGCTCAGCATGGTCGTCAGCCGGCCCTTTACCGAGGAAGACCCCGGCATTCGGGCCGCGGTCAACCGGATCGCGATTCACGATCGCGAACTGGCTAACCTGGAGTGGTTCGGTCAAAACAGACCGTCCTTTGCCTCACAGGATAGGCACGGGGAGACAGGGACCCTGCCTGCGCCATCTGCCGCCCCCTGGCAGCAAGACACCCCGCCGGCGCCGACAGAGGGACTATACCACCCCGCCGCGGCTGTAAACCAACCAACACGGGATGCGTCCATCCTCCATGGCGTGCCGCCCAGGACCACAGCGCATGAGGGGAAACCCTTAGACCGCCCATAACCCGTCGAGTCCGAACCTGTTACGCCGCACCCTCCCAACCGCGCCCGGCTGCATGCCAGCGCGACGATTTACAGATTCGCGGATGACATTTCACCCGGGAGTGACCGGCTGTCAGGCCGGGGTTTCGCGCAGTACCACACGGAACGGCAGATCCTGCACCACCATGTCCTCGCCCTCGCCGATGGTGATGTGCACCCGGTAGCCGCCCGCCGCGGGGACGTTCGTGGGAAGGTTGGCCGCGAGCTGCGCCAGCTGGCTCGCGCCGGGCGGCAGCGAATCCACACGGTCCGCTCCGATCATCCCGTCCAGCCGCACAAACGAGCGCCCGTCGTCATCTTCCACCGTGATATGGACAGGCACGTGGCGCACGGTTTCGCTCCACCCAACACGGACCCCCACTCCCACTGCCAGCCGCACATGCGCCGGGAAGGATGTGGCGTGTGAGGTGTCCCACCCGCCGCCCATCAGGTACAGCTTGCCCGCGACAATCTCGGCGTAATCGGCGATGACCGCATAGTCGATCTGCATGCGCTCATGGTAGCCGGGCCGGCGCTCGGCGGGGAACCGCCGGCCGTTAAGCGGAACTACGAACACCGGACGGTAAAGCGGAATAGCGCGGAACCGCCGGTCTCCTATTCCCTGTTTCCTGTTCCCGGTTCAAACACTAGAGTGCGTGTATGCCGCGCTTCGGGCTTCCCGGCCAGCAGATCAATTACGAGTACTTTCCGAATAAGCGCGCGGACGCACCGGTGCTCGTGTTACAGCACGGTTTCACCGCAAGTAGTGTCACGTGGGACGCCAACATCGCGTCGCTCCGGAAACACTTCTCAGTGTTGTTGGCCGATCTGCTCGGTCATGGCGGGTCCGATGCACCGCCCGAACCGGCCGCTTATCGCCCGGAGCGCGCCGTCGAGCGGCTCGCGGGCCTCTTCGATCAGCTTGCGATAGAACGAGCCGTGTTTTGCGGACACTCGCTCGGCGGCGCCCTTGGTTTGCGTTTCGCTCTCGATTATCCCGACCGCCTCCACGCGCTGGTGATCATCAATTCGAACTCCGCTGCAGGCACCGCACAGTGGCGCAACGAAGTGCGGCCCGGGATGATCAACCTCGCCGAACGCGTTACCGCTGAAGGTACCGGGTTCCTCAAGAAGACACGCCTCTACCCCGGCCAGGGGAAGCGCCTCGATCGGAAGAGCCGCGCTGCGCTCGTGAAGGCCTTCGATTCCCTCAAGCCGGCGGGGCTGGCCAATACCGCTCGCTCGCTTGTGGTCGACGTCAACTGCGCCGAGCGGCTGGGCGAACTCCGCGTCCCGCTGCTTGTCGTTATCGGGACGCGCGACGCCGAGTTCGCCGCGAATGCCCCGGCGTTTATCGCGAAGTTCCCGCCCGACCTCGTGCAGGTGGTGACGCTCGACGACGCCGGCCACGCCGCAAACATCGAAAAGCCAAAAGAGTTCGAGACCGCCCTGCTCGCCTTCACCGACAGCCTCGGCCCTATCCCTCCGCGGCCCGCTCCGGGGACGGCGTGGCCGTCGCGCATCGCGCCTGTGGCGGCGCCGATGGCAGCTGCAGCTGCTGGTCTCGCCGCGCCGGCGCCGATGCCGCCAGCGGCTCCGGCCGTGCCGCCCGCCGTGCTCGCTCCGGAACCGGCCCCCGAACCTCCGCCTGTCGCCGCGCCTGCCCCTGAGCCGCCCGTCGACGCTGCGACGGCCCCTGGGGAGGCTCCCGCGCAGGCGGAACCCAGGCCCGAGGCCACAGCGCCGCCTGCTCCGATTGAATCGCCCCCGGCTCCGGCGGACGCCGCGCATGCTGCCGCTGTCGAACCAGTGGAGGAAGAGGCGCCAGTGGCGCCCACGCTCGAACTTACGCTGCCGGCCGGTTCCCCGCTGGCCCCTGCGGCGGAAGCGGCTGCACCGGCCGTCGAACCGGTGGAAGAGGCGCTGCCCGCTCAGCCGGAGGTGCTCCCTGGCGAGACTCCTTCCGTTGAGCATGTCCCGCCCTCGGAACCACCGGCGGCGCCGGGGCCACCTCCTGAGGCTACGGGGCTCACGGGGTCATCGCCATCAGGACCGCCGACCCCGCCGACGGACGAACAGCAGTCACTACCCGCGGCAGCCTTGGCGCTCGGTGCTGCCGCGCTCACCACAGGCGAATCGCAGCCAGCCGGCCAAATCCAGCCGCAACACACCGCAGCTGCGGCCACTGCGGATGCACCATCGCCACCGGTAACCGAGGAGGAGGAGGAAGCTGCGCCCGAGGAAGCCGCCGCTGCCCTTGCGCCCCTGCCCCTTCCCGAGGCAGAGCCTCTGCAACCCGCGACTGGCGAGCCTGCGACCGAGGACAGCGGCCCTGCTGCCAGTAACGGCGTGCACGCTTCGAGCAATGGCCGCGCGGCGGCGGCCGGTGCAGTCGCGGCCTCCGTTGCCGCAGGTGCAGCGGCCGCGGCTGCGCTCCCACCGCCTCCCACAGCGGTGCCGCCCGTAACGCCCCCGTTCGAACCAGTGCCTGCCGGCGACGGGACACCGCCCGTGCCGCCTCCACCCGTGGCCGCTGGCGGCGGCGAAGGTGAAGGCGGTGCGCGCAAACGCCCGAAAGGTCTGCTCATCCTCATGGGCGCCACCCTTGTCGCCGCCGGCGTCGGCATGTTCGTCGCGGGTGCGTTCCTGCTCGATCGCGGCGGCGGCTCGAAACCACCGGTCGAACCCGCCGCGAGCACATCCGCGTCTACTGCGACTCCCACGCACACGGCCACCGCCACAAGGACCGCCACGACCGTGACCCCCACCGTGAGCACCAGCCCGACGGCCACACCCTCCGCAAGCGTCACTGGCACCGCCACGGTTACTCCCACACACACGCCCACACGCACGACGACGCCCACGCCGACCCGGACGCCTACAGAGGCACCTACCAGCACCCCAACCAGCCAGCCGCCCACTTCGACGCCAACCGCCACCGCGACACCTGCCCCGCCGACGCCAACGCCGACCGCTACACCACCGGGCCCGCACGTCTCGATCTCTGGTGCGGGCAGCGCCCCGGTGGGCGGCCTCGTGAGCCTGCTCGCCGTGGCCTCGCCCGAGCCGGTCACGGTGCAGTGGTATCCCAATGGAGGCACGATCGTGAACGGCTCGAACCAGGCGGCCGTCACCATGTCGTTCCCCTCAGCGGGCTGCTACACCGTGCAAGCGGTGGCCGTCTACGCAGGCGGGAATCAGACCGCGAGTCATACCGTCGCTGTCGGCGGCGCGAGCTGCTAAGCCTGCTCCGCATTTGGGTGCGGCCCTGACCGCAACGCCACTCCGCTGTAGCATGACACCTTTGGGAGGGGCTTGATCCACGTGCAATCGACCGCCATCACCGTCCGTGTGCCCGCCACCAGTGCGAACCTCGGCGCGGGGTTCGATTGCCTCGGCATGGCGCTCGACCTGTTCGCTTCGATCACGGTCACGTTTAGCCCCGCCGAACAGCTCCCCACCGAAGACGTCGGCGAAAAGATGGTGCTCACGGCCATCCGGCAGACCTATCAGCGCATCGGCCAGCCCATGCCAGCCGGCGTCCGCGTGAAGTACAACGTCGCTATCCCGCTCGGCCGCGGCATGGGCGCGAGTGCCGTCGCCCGCGTCGCCGGCGTCCTTGCAGCGAACGAGATGACCGGCCGGCCGCTCGACGAATCGGCTCGCCTTTCGATCGCCAGCGAACTCGAAGGCCACGGTGACAACGCGTGTCCCGCCCTCTTCGGCGGCGTCCAGGTCTGCATCGAATCAGGCGGCCGCTACCAGCACGTCGCCTGCCGCTACCCATCCGGCCTCGCTATGGCGATCCTCGTGCCGGACCAGTCGATGCCCACGAAAGAGGCGCGCAAAGCCCTCCCGGACAGCTATTCGAAGGCCGATACGGTACATAACATTGGCCGCGTGGCGCTCTTCGTGGCCGCGCTCGGGGCAGGCCGCCTGGACCTCCTCGATGCCGCCACCGATGACCGCATCCATCAGCATCAGCGCGCATCCATGTTCCCGCCCATGTTTGATATCTTCGCGGCCGCGAAGGGAGCAGGAGCGCACGCTGCGTGGCTGAGCGGCGCCGGCTCGTCCATCGCCGCGCTGTGCGATGAAGCGCACGTCCGCGACGTCGCCGCGGCGATGCAATCAACCCTCTCGGAGACTGGCGGCGGCGGCCGCTCGCTCGTCACCCGCATCGCCGCCGAAGGCGCGCAGGTCTCAACCGTCGAGCTGGTCGACTAAACAAACCCTTCCCTGCGCCTGACATGCGGTTGGCGAGAGACGCGCCGCCTACCGTACCGTGTGACGATGAATCGCGGCTCTGAGCCAGTCGATGCGGACCTCGAAGACGCACGCATGCGCATCTACGCCATCGAGGATGGGGCCGTCCGTGCACAGGCACTTGCGTTCGCGTTGAAATCCGGCCTCTTCGAAGTGCTCGAAAAAGAACCGCTCACGCTCACCGAACTGTCGGCGCGCCTCGAAATCCCCATGCGTGTGCTGCCCGCCCTCGCCGCCTTCCTGGCGAGCCAGGACCTGCTCCGCCTCGACGACGCCACAGGGGAGTTCACGAATAGCCCCGCAGCCTCGGCATTCCTCGTCCGAAGCAGCGACAGCTACGTCGGTGGCCGCGGGCTGCTCTTTGCGGGCTTCCATGAGGCGATGGGACATCTCGGCGAATCGCTGGCGTCGGGCCAGCCGTGGACGGATGCCGGCCAGCACGACATGTTCGGCGGCTTCGATGGCGATGACCAGCGCTGGTTTGCCGAGGGCATGTTTTCGAACGCAGTCCACGGCGGCCGCGCCCTGCTTCGTGAACTCGACCTTTCGGATGTCCACCGGCTGCTCGATGTCGGCGGCAACGCCGGCGGCTACAGCATCACGCTGCTCCAATCGCTCCCGCACATGGAGGCCACGCTCTTCGACCTCCCTGCCATCCGGCCGCTCGCCGAAGAACAGATCCAACGCGCAGGCCTGCGCGGACGCATGCGCTTCGCAGCGGGGTCCTTCTTCGACGACCCGCTGCCAACCGGCCACGACGCAATTCTGCTCGCGAGCATCCTCCACGACTGGGATAACCTCGACTGCGGCCGCATCCTCGCGCGTTGCTTCGACGCACTCACGCCCGGCGGCCTGCTCATTGTCACCGAACCGATGCTCGCCGAGGACGCCACCGGACCCGAACACCCTTCCGTGAGCGGCTTAACCATGGCTGTCCTCGGTGGCGAAAATCGGACACAGTCTGCAATTTCCCGAATGCTCGAAATCGCGGGTTTCGAGCATATCCGCCGCTTGCCGATGGGCCACCAGAACAGCACCATCACCGCTCGCAAGCCCCTTTTCGAACCTGCCGCGCGCGCGTAAACAAAGGCGCCGCACGTGAGCGTGGGCATAGTCCCGGACGGATGAATGCGGTATCCTGCTTATGGCGATTTACCGGACGGGTTGCTGGACGGCGACGCTGGCCGTTATACTCCCGCCGACCCTTAAACGGGCCGCTAGCTCAATTGGCAGAGCAAGTGACTCTTAATCACTAGGTTGAAGGTTCGAGTCCTTCGCGGCTCACATCCAGTTCCCACGTGAATGGTCCGCCCAGGCGGCGGGCCATTGGCGCACTTGTGGGGAAGTGTCGGAATTGGCAGACGAGCGTGACTTAGGATCACGTGCCGAAAGGCGTAGGAGTTCGAGTCTCCTCTTCCCCACCACGAAAAGGAGACTCGGGCGACGAGGGACAACCAGGCCAAGGGGCCGTATCCTCCCGGGTAACCGGGAATACTGAGGGGAAGCGATGGCGCTACTTGAGGTGAAAGACCTGCGTACGTACTTCTACACCCAGGAGGGCACCGTCAAAGCGGTGGATGGCACCTCCTACGTGGTTGAAGAGGGCGAGACGCTTGGCCTGGTGGGTGAGTCGGGTTGCGGAAAGAGCGTCTCCGCACTCTCTATCCTCCGCCTGATCCCGCAACCACCGGGAAAGATCGTCTCGGGCGAAATCCTGTTCCAGGGCAGGGACATCCTGAAACTGGATGAAGACGAGATCCGGAAGGTGCGCGGCAACGAGATCGCGATGGTCTTCCAGGAGCCGATGACGTCGCTCAACCCCGTGTTGACGATCGGCCGTCAGATGACCGAAGCGCTCGAACTCCACATGAACCTGCACGGCAAGGCTGCGCGCGACCGCGCCGCCGAGTTGCTCGACATGGTTGGAATCCCGGAGTCGAAAGCACGTCTCGATGACTACCCCCACCAGTTCTCTGGTGGCATGCGCCAGCGCGTGATGATCGCCATGGGCATGAGCTGCAACCCGAAGCTCCTCCTCGCGGACGAGCCGACGACTGCGCTCGATGGTGACCATCCAGGCCCAGATCCTCGAGGTCATGAACCGCCTCAGCCGCGAGTTCGGCACCGCCATCATCATCATCACCCACAACCTCGGCGTCGTCGCACGCTACGCCGACCGCGTGAATGTGATGTACGCCGGTAAGGTGATCGAGACCGCTTCGGCCAAAGAGCTGTACGCGAACCCGAAGCACCCATACACCGTGGGCCTGCTCAACTCCGTGCCGCGCCTCGACCAGACCCGCAAAGAGAAGCTCGTCCCGATCGAAGGCCTTCCGCCCGACCTCGCACACCTGCCGCAGGGTTGCCCCTTCTACCCGCGCTGCGCATGGCGTGTCGATCATTGCCGGGAGGAGTATCCTCCCTTCAAACTCGTTGGCGAAAAGCACTACGCAGCATGCTGGGAATCGGATCGCGTGCACAGGGAGGTGGCAGTTGGTGCAGCAAGCTAGCCCCACACAGGCAAGAGAACACAAGGTCTCCATGGGAGACACGCTCCTGGATGTCCAGGACCTGCAGGTCTATTTCCCCGTCTCGGCGGGTATCATCTTCCAACGCAAAGTAGCCGACGTTAAGGCCGTCGATGGCGTGACCTTCACCGTCAAACGTGGCGAAACACTCGGGCTCGTGGGTGAGTCCGGTTGCGGCAAGAGCACGACCGGCAAGGCCATCCTGCAGCTCAACCGGCCGACCGCCGGCCACGTCGGCTTCGAGGGCACCGACCTCACGAAGATCAAGGGCGGCGAACTCCGGCGCTTCCGCCGCAAAATGCAGATGATCTTCCAGGACCCCTACGCGAGCCTGAACCCGCGTATGTCTGTCGGCAGCATCATCAGCGAGCCCCTCACCATCCACAAGCTCGCCAGCGGCAAAGACAAGAAGGAGCGCGTCCAGAGCCTGCTCCAGACCGTCGGCCTGAACCCCTACTTCGCAAACCGCTTCCCGCACGAGTTCTCGGGTGGCCAGCGCCAGCGCGTCGGGATCGCCCGCGCCCTCGCCGTCGAACCAGACTTCATCGTCTGCGACGAGCCCGTCTCGGCCCTCGACGTGTCCATCCAGGCGCAGATCATCAACCTGCTTCAGGACCTCCAGGACCAGTTCGGCCTCACCTATCTCTTCATCGCCCACGACCTCTCGGTCGTGCGCCACATCAGCGACCGCGTGGCGGTGATGTACCTCGGCCACATCATGGAACTCACGGACCGGGACTCGATCTTCGATAACCCGCTCCACCCGTACACCAAGGCGCTTCTCTCCGCGGTGCCAATCCCCGACCCGCAGATTGAACGCCAGCGCGAACGCATCATTCTGCTCGGCGACGTGCCCAGCCCGCTCCGCCCGCCCGCCGGGTGCGTGTTTCACACCCGCTGCCCCATCGCCAGTGGTGAGTGCCGCGTCCGCCGTCCCGATTGGCGCAACGTCGGCACCGCCGACAAAGAGCACTGGGTCTGGTGCCACCGGGTCTAAGCGGTCGATAACTGGCAATGCAACGAACGGGCGCTTCTCCGGAAGCGCCCGTTCGCGTTCGGCGACGCCCCTGCCATCGATTGCATCCGTGCAGGTGACGCGTCGCGTGCTGCCGGTGCTGGACGTGAAATCTCCCGTGATAGAATCACGCTATGAGTGCCGAACCGGTCTCTCCAACGCTTCGAATGTCCGAGATGGAGTTTCTCTCGCGCTACGCGGATGAGCGGCCCTCGTACGAATTCGTGAACGGCGAGGTGCTGCAGAAGCCCATGACCAAACGTACCCACGTGGCGCTCGCGGGTGAAATCGCCGCCTTGCTGCGCGAGTATCGCAAGCGTGTAAGAGGAGCCTTCTCCGGCGAAGACCCCACCATCAACCTCAGCCATTCCGCTGACAGGCGCTATCGCGCGCCGGACGTGGCATACTGGGCGCCCCAGAAGGACCAGGGCGGCGAAGTCTTCCTCGCGCCAACGCTTGCCGTCGAAATTCAATCGGAGGGACAGGCCCTGAACGTGCTCCGCGCAAAATGCCGCGAATACCGCCAGCGAGGCGTGGATGTCGTGTGGCTCGTGCTCCCGGCCAGTCGCACCGTCGAGGTGTTCGACGACGCCCACGACGGCGTCGCCGTGGCACCCCCGGACACGCTCCACGCGGCGGAACTGCCGGGGTTTGAAGTGGATCTCGCCGCGCTGTTCGCGACCGTCAGCTCGGAGTAACTACCCCGCGGCCCGGATCTGCGCCGCGTGATCCCGCAGGTGGCTCGCGCTCAGCGCCATCATGTCGGCCACACTTCCCATGCTCTTGTGCTGCATCGTTAGGTCATTCTCGGAGACGTACTTCAAACGGCCGTCAGATTTCGCCGAGGCTTCGGCGAATGCGGCGATCGCCTCTGCCGGGGTCGCCAGGCTGAGGCGCGAAAGCTCGAGGCCGGGGTACCCGCAGGCGCCACACACTTCCGATGCGAAATACAGGTCGGCGCCGATCGCGTGTTCGGCGGCCTGCCGTGGCGACCATGCGTCTTCACCTTCGGCCCCCGGCGTGGGCGCCTTTTCCCATGAGGCTGATGCCCCTTCGAGGGCAGATTGAAAGTCGGCGCGCGCCGCTGCGATGTCAGCGCGAAGCTCGTCCGGTGTTGGCATGCTGTACGTACCCCGCCAATGAGATATGGCGCAGCGTAGGCCACCGCCCTTGCAGCGGCAATGTCGCACCGGCCCGTTGCACACACAGTGAGGCCCCGGCGCCGGGGGATCGGCTGCACCGGGGCCAAGGGACAACGCCACTCTGTGTGCAACGGCCCTTCGGCCGCGCTCCACTCGCGTGGGATCTATTCATAGCAGATGAAGGCAGCGCGACGTAACTGGGGATGATACGTAAGGGTTTCCCCCTTTTGCCTGCTGCCGCGCGCGTGGATCAGGCCGATGGAGGATTCTCGGGCGGGCCTTGCG
>JAFKFP010000169.1 GCA_017308185.1 bacterium
GCTGCGCGGAGTGCTGCCGCACGATCTGCGACGAGGCGCCCCACGCTCCCGACGCCGATCACCCCTACCACGCCTGGCGAATCGAGCCCTGACATTTGCAGGGCTCTGTCCAGCAGGTGGCCTGTGTGCACGCCAAACGTCGTCTCGGCGCGCAGCGCGCGCGCAGCGGCAATTGCCGGGGCTGCGAGCCGCTGGATCGAAGGCGGCGCAGCCGCGAGCGCTGCACGGACCTGGCCGAGCACCTGCTCTTCGCCCAACACGACGGAGTGCAGGCCGGCGGCCACCTCCGCGAGGTGCACGAGGGCATCCATGCCGTCCGCGTGGAGCGGGGCATCGCACATGCAGCTGCCCTGTTGCCGGTATACTTCTACGCGCTGACAACTCTCCACCCGTGCGACGGCGTCGCCGTGAGCCGAGCTTGCAGCTGTTACGGCCAGGAGCGCGTCACGGGTGGAGGACGCGGTAGACCACCCGCACACTGTTAAATCGCTCAAATCTTCCAAACCGGAAATTACGTGAGCCACTTCGATAGAAATTAGCACGTTCGGCATGCCCGTCAAGGTGCGGCGGCAGCCCTTGTCCAAAATTTCACATACTTCCTCTCATCCCGCGGCAGCAGTTTGGCCCCGCCCAAACGCCTCGCTGTCACGGCGTCGACATCGGCGGCACTCGCCGGGACAATGGAACCACCCTGGCTACCATCAACATCCGCGAATTTCTCATAAGTGAAGGCTTCGATACGACTATCGCCCGCCAACGGGCCCGCCATGCGCTCGAAGCCGGAGGCCTGACCAACCCCCGCAAACAGGGATTGGACGATTCGAAACTTCGCCGCGCGCGTGCGCTCCTCAACGCCGCGTTCACGCGCGTGTGCGATGGGTGCTGGGCGTTAGCGCCTGCCAGGCCACCCGCAATCCTCGTTAGCGATGCGAGCAGCTGTGGTATCTGCCGTGGCTCCAATAACCGCCGTGCCGCGCTCTATCTCGTTCGTGCGATGCAGCGTGCGGGCGCCCAGAACCTTCTCGTTGTGGGAGGTACGCCGGCGAATCACAAAGAGTTGCAGCATCTCCTCGCTGGATCTGCGGTAAACCTCCGTTGCGTTGATGGTGCGGCCCGGACGCCGAGCCAAAAGGAGGCCTGGGGCCACCTCAAATGGGCCGACGTCACCGTCATCTGGGCCTCAACGCCGCTCCCCCACAAAGTCTCGACGCTCTTCACGGCAGAGCCCGTCGGACGCTCTCCACTCACCGTCGCCCGCCGTGGCATCGAAGCGCTCTGTGGCGAAATCTGCATCAGCCTCGAACGCCACGGGCTCGGCTAGGCCTTCGCGTAGTTCCCGAACCCCGTCCAATCGATGCCCACCACGGGCTCATCGCCCACAACCCAGCCGTCGTGTCCCGGCGGGATGTCCGCCACATCGCCCGGCCCGAGCACGAACTCGTCACCATCGTCCATGCGAATCGCAAGCCGGCCCGAGATGATGTACTGCGCGTGCGGCACCAGGCAGCTCTCCGTCTGTGCGATAGGCTTCACATCGTCTGACCACTTCCACCCCGGCTGCAGGATCATGCGGCCGACGGGACCGCCGTCGAGATGCACCAGCTCGATAACGCCTTTCTCGAACGTCCGCGTCTCATCCGGCGACCCGAGATTCTTGTGTTCAGCCTTCTCCGTAGTTGTCATGGTACCTATACCTCATGCGAGATGCACGAATCATATCTCACCTGTCAAGCACTGCTGCTGCTCCACGTACACTCCGGCTCGCAGAGGGCGCGTCGATGGCTAATGGGGTGAGCTACGGTGCGGCCTTCCGAACTCCCACGCGGCAGGTCTCAAAGCAAAAACGTCCTATACTCGCATACATGACCACCACCGTCCCCGAAGGCATCAACGGCCCCAACATTGCGCGTTTTTTCGCCGAGTACATCCCCGGCGGCGATGCGCCGCTCGAGATCACCCTCATTAGCGGCGGCAAGTCCAACCTCACTTATAAGGTCGCCTCGCCCGGCCACACCTGGGTGCTTCGCCGCCCTCCGCTAGGTCACGCCCTGCCCACCGCCCACGACATGTCGCGCGAGTATCGGGTCCTGGCGGCGTTGGCCCCCACTGATGTTCCTTCCCCGAAGCCGCTCGCCTTTTGCGAAGACATATCCGTCAACGACGCGCCCTTCTACGTCATGGAGCACTACGACGGCCACATCATTGCTGATGCCCTCCCCGATGGTTACGCCAGCACCCCCGAAGAGCGCCACAACATGGGCATCGGCATGGTGCGCACCCTCGCAAAGCTTCACGCCGTCGACTACAAGGCGGTTGGTCTTGGCGAATTCGGACGGCCTGAAGGGTTCGTCGAGCGCCAGGTACGCCGCTGGGGCAAGCAGCACGAAACGACTATCACCCGCCCCGTCCCCGAACTCGACGAAGTCACGCGGCGGCTAAACAACGCCATCCCCGAGTCACCCGCCCCGACCATCGTCCACGGCGATTACCGCCTCGGGAACATCATCATGGACCCCAATCAGCCCGGGAATGTCGTCGCGATCCTCGACTGGGAGATGTCCACCCTCGGGGACCCGCTGACCGACCTGGGCTACACCCTGCTCTACTGGCACGAGGCTGGCGACCCGCCCGAGTTCATGGCCGGCAGCGACGTCACTGCCCAGCCCGGTTTCGCGAGCCGCGCCGAACTGATCGATGAGTACGCCCGCGTCAGCGGCCGCGCCGTCCACGATGTTGACTTCTATGTGGCCTTTGCCGCGTACAAACTCAGCATCATCTGCGAGGGCATCCACTACCGCTGGATTAACGGCCAGACCGTCGGCGAAGGGTTCGAAGGCTATGATGAGCGGACCGTCCAGCTCGCCCGTAGGGCCCTCTGGATCGCTGATCATTCGAACAACCCCAAGCTCCGGGGCTCCTGATCCCGGCGAGTGGTGCGTGCCACTCATCGGCCTAGGCCAGCTTGTCGGCCCACGTTTCGCCCTGCTGGAGTCCGCCCGGGCAGGCGAAGATCGCACTTCCCGTGTGGATGATGTACTCGTTCAGCGCGTCGTTGGCGGCGAGGTCCTTCTGTATGGCAATAAACTGAGACGCAGGATCCTTCTGGTAGGCAATGAAGAACAATCCGGCATCGAAGTCGCCCAGCGTAGGGTCCGCCCCGTCGCTGAACGAATAGCCGCGCCGTAGAATGCGCGCGCCGCCATGACGCGATGGCGCAGCGAGACGGATGTGCGCGCCCGTTGGGATAACCTCGGCGCCGTCGTCACCCTTCGCCGCAAGGTCCGGTGCATCGAACTCCTCGTGGCCCGTCAGCGGCGCACCGCTGAGCTTGAATCGTCCGAACACCGCTTCCTGGTCCTTCAGCGAGTCCCGGTCCCACGTTTCGATATGCATGTTGATACGACGCGTCACCAGGTAGCTCCCGCCCTTCATCCACGCCTGGTCTGCCTCGTCGCCCACCCACACGAATTGGTCCATCGCGGCCGTGTCTTCGCCCTTGATGTTGTTCGTCCCGTCCTTGAACCCGAACAGGTTGCGGGGCGTCGCCTGTGCTCTGCTCGTGGCTGATGTCTTCCCGAACCCGAGCTGCATCCATCGCGTCGCTAATGTCCCTCGGCCCAACCGCGTGAGGTTACGCACCGCGTGGAACGCCACCTGCGGGTCGTTCGCACACGCCTGGATGCAGATGTCCCCATCGCTCTTCCGTGGGTCGAGCTGGTCGGCCGCGAAGTGTGGCAGCTGCACCAGCTTTGCTGGCTTACGCCCCGCGAGCCCGAATCGCTCGTCGAACAGCGACGGCCCGAACCCGATGGTGATCGTCAGTTGTGAAGGTGGCAGCCCGACCGCCTCGCCTGTGTCGTCCGGTGGCGAGAGGGGGTGCTTCTCATTGTCGCCAACCTGCTTCCCCGCGCACATCGCAGCAGCCGCCACGGTCCATGCGGCGAGCATCGACTTCACCGCGCCCACGTCACCCGTCGTCACGTCAAACGCTGCGAACACCATCCGATCCTGCGTGGGCGTCGCGATGCCCGCCTGGTGTTCGCCATAGAGTGGCGTCTCATCGCCGGCGGTTGTCTCCTTCTGCGGGGTGGCGATCGCCGACCCGAGCGCGAAGCCGCCGCCTGTCAGGCCCGCGGCGCCGATCACACCTGCTGCGCCGAGCAGACGCCGGCGGCTGAACGTCGCCCTTGCGGCGTCTGTTCTCTGTTGCCGTGCCATCTTGAAACTCCCTATGCCTTGCCGACGATGGCCCCGGCCACCTCG
The DNA here is from genome assembly GCA_017308185.1 of bacterium. GTDB lineage: Bacteria > Chloroflexota > Dehalococcoidia > Tepidiformales > Tepidiformaceae > JAFKFP01. Next base: position 4,264 of record JAFKFP010000169.1, read on the forward strand.
GAGAGGGGCTCCGCCAGTGCGCCTACAGCCCGCGAGAGTTCGCGCACCTGATCAGCCGTGAGTGTGTTGTAGAGCACGTAACTGTCGCCAGCCTTGTACGGCTCCATTGCTGCATTCATCTCCGCAAACCGCTGCGCGACTGTTGTGGCAAGTGCCTTGTTGGTCATTTCGAGCGCTGGCTGGAGCAGGGTGAATGCCTTCTCCGAGCCCTGGATGTTGCCCGCCATGTCGAGGATGTCGAGGTGCGAGTAGCGCTCCTCTTCTCCGCTGACCTTGCTGTTTGCCACTTCGTTCATGAGCTCGGTCGCGCCGTTCGCTATCTGGGCCGCATCGATGTCCAGTGTCGCTACCAGCTTCTTCAACGATTCCGTGTCCGCGACAAGCTTTGCCGCGATTGGTGACATCCCATCCGTCGTGTTGTCCTGCCAGAGCGCCATCTCGATGCGATGGAACCCCTGGAAGTCCTCCGGCGAATCAAAATCCTCCGCGCGCCCGTCGATACGTGGGTCGAGGTCGCCGAAGCTCTCCGCAACCGGCTCGATGCGCTCGTAATTCAATCGCGCAGGCTCGTACAGTTTCTTGGCACGGGCTACGTCTCCGTCATCGATCGCCGCCTGCAACGCGGTGGTGTTCGTCACAAGCTGGTTCACTTCGTCCTGGACGTAGGCCCGGTAATCGCTGATCGCTTTCGTCAACGCCGCCTGTTCAGCCTCCGAGCCGGACGACGACGCAGCCTCCCCGGTGACCTTCAATGGCGACCGCTCTGTCTCCGCGCCGGGGCAATACAGCTCATAGTCACCCGGTTTCAGGTTCAGCGTGAAGCTTCCCGAGAAGCTGTCGGCAAGGTTCTCTTTCTCCGCGAGGATGCGGCCGCCCTGCATAAGCTCCACTTCGGTCACCTTCGTGCCGCCGCTGTTCTTAATCTGGAACTTCGTCGGCCCCGCCGGGATCTCGCTCTTCGGCGGTGCGCAGCCCTTATTGCTCAAGGTGATGTTAAGTACCTGCGTGTTGCCCGTAGCAGTCGAATCACCGCCACTCTTGTCGTTGCTGCCGCATGCTGCCAGTGCGGTCCCGGAGAGCGCGAGCGCACCCAGTACCGCCGCGCCGCGCACAGCGATCTGCACCCCTCGTTTGTTCGTCATTGTCGTCAGTTCCTTGTGCTATGGCTGGTTGCTGGCACGCTGCGCAGCAAGCTCGGGCGTGTACTCGGGAGCCGCCGTGGTCACCGGTACGCGGCCCCGCTTCTTGCGAGATGGCCACGTCAGGTAGAGCACCATTGGCACCAGGTAGGCCAGCCAGCCAACCACTTCGATGGCTGTCGGATACGGCTGGATACCCAGCACGCCGGTGAACACCGAGGACCAGACCGTGCCCGGCTGTACCAGCCACGAAAGGTCCATCGCCCGGTCCTGGCCGAAGTTTACCCACCCGGCCTCATGCCCGGTGTGGAACGCGGACATCACGAGGCCTGCAGCAACGACAACGAGCACCAACCCCGTCACATAGAAGAATCGCGAGAGGTTGATATGGACTCCGCCCCGGTAGATGCCGTATCCCAACCCGACTGCCACTACGATCCCGATGATGGCGCCCGTACCGGCCATCGCCGGTGTGTCGCTCGCCTGGAATGCAGCCAGCAAAAACACCGCCGTCTCGAACCCCTCGCGGAGCACGGCGAAGAACGCCATGAACACGAGTGCCCACGCCGAACCCTGCACCAGAGCCGATTCCGCCGCCCCTTCAAGCTGCCCCTTCAAGTCGCGTGCATGCCGCCGCATCCAGATGGCCATGTATGTGACCATCAACACTGCGGCCGCGCCCACAACTGTCTCCAGCCCTTCCTGCTCTTTTTGTGGCAGTTCAGCGCTCGCGATCTGGAGCCCAACACCCACGGCCAGGCAGATGAGGACCGCGACTGCCACCCCGGCCCAGACCCACCGCAGCGCGTCAAGCCGCCCACGCTGTCGTAAGAATGCTGCAACGATGCCGACGATGAGGGCGGCCTCCAGGCCCTCGCGGAGGCCGATAACAAACGTGGGTAGCATGGCTACGATCCCCTCTGATTTAGAATAGGCGTCCAGCTAAAATAAGGTATGCCTAATCTCTAAAATCAGTGTGCTCACGATCATGCTGCCGGTCAAGCCTTCTGGGCTTGGCATGAAGGCACTTCCACAATTTCGCTCTGGCCCTGCCGTCCGATACGCTGGCTTCCACATGGCCGCGCATATCCTTCAGCTCAGCCGCTCACGTGGCGGCGTCCCCAAACTGCCGCTGCTCGAAGCCGTCATTACGCCACTCGGCATCGAAGGTGACGGCCACGATGACAGCGAGCACCACGGCGGCCCAGAGCGCGCCCTCTGCCTCTTCGCGGTTGAACGCATCGCCGCGATCGCTGCCGAAGGCCACGCCATCACCCCCGGCGCCACCGGTGAGAACATCACCACGGAAGGGCTCGATTGGGACCTCGTCGTGCCCGGCGTCCGCCTCCGCTTCGGCAGCGATGTCCTCGTTGAGGTGACCCGCTACACCACGCCCTGTAAAACCAATCAACGTTGGTTCACCGGTGGCAACTTCAACCGCATGCACCAGGATCTTCACCCTGGCTTCAGCCGCGTCTACGCGCGCGTCCTCGAGACTGGCATCCTCCGCCCCGGCGACGCCGTCGAGATCATCGCAGGCTAGCGGGGCCGCGTACCCCATCGCGTCGGCTCAATTCCTGCCCACGGTCTCGCTGCGTTTGCTGCATGCTCGTGATAGACTTCGCCCATCTGTATACAATCGTGCTGCCATCAAGAAGTGCAGCCAAAGGAGCAACTGTGACCGATATCGCGAGGGGACTCGAGGGCGTGAACGTAACCGCCACCAAGCTCTGCCGCATCGACGGGCAAAAGGGCGAACTCGTCTACGCCGGCTACGACATCTTCGAACTCGCCGACCACTCCACCTTCGAAGAGGTTGCTTTCCTCCTCTGGAACCTCCGCCTCCCCAATGCTCGCGAGCTGGCGGAACTGAACCAGTTCCTCTACACCGAGCGCGAGCTCTCCGACCTCAACCGCCGCATGCTCCGCGAAATCGTCGGCTTCGTCCGTCCCATGCGGGCCCTCGAAATCTGCGTCGAAGCAGTCGGCGCGCTCGATACGAAATCGAGCGTCCTTACCCCCGAACAGCTCCGCCTTACCGCCGCCCGCCTCACCGCGCGCATGGCGACGATCGTGGCTGCCTACCACCGGCTGCGCCATCACCAGGAGCCCGTGCCGCCGCGCAGCGATCTCGGCCATGCCTCCAACTTCCTCTACATGCTCACCGGCCACGAACCGAACGAACTCGAAGCCCGCACCTTCGATGTCGCCATGATCCTTCACGCCGAGCATGAGATGAACGCCTCGACGTTCTCGGCAATCGTCACCGCATCCACCCTCTCCGATATGTATTCCGCCATCGCGTCCGCCATTGGCACGCTCAAGGGTCCTTTGCACGGCGGTGCCAACGAGGCCGTCTTCAAGACGCTCCAGGAGATCGGCGACGAGTCCAACATCCCCGCATACGTCGACGCCATGATGGAGCGCGGCGACCGCGTGATGGGCATCGGCCACCGCATCTACAAGACCACCGACCCGCGCGCCATCATCCTCGAACGCCTCGGCCACCAGGTCGCCGACCAGGCTGAAGAGCGCAAGTGGTTCGATATGTCCCTCAAGCTGCGCGATTATCTCGCCAAGAAGCTCGAAGGCCGCCCCCTCTACCCCAACGTCGATTTCTTTAGTGCATCCGTGTATCACATGCTCGGCATCCCGAGTGATCTCTACACGCCGATCTTCGCGCTTGCCCGCATCACCGGTTGGACCGCCCACCTGCTGGAGCAGTACGGCGACAACCGCCTCGTGCGTCCCAACGCCGTCTACGAAGGCGCTGAGAACCGCGAGTACGTCGGAATCAATCAGCGCTAAAGCGCCAACGTCACGAACGAACAGAGGGCCGGCATGTTGCCGGCCCGCTTCGCTAATCGTGCGCCGCTATGCCACCGCCAACGGGTGCAGCGCGAGTCGGCACTGACATCGGGCGGGTACCCGGCGCGACTACCCCGCGTACTCCCAGCCCAGTTCGCGCTCGATCAACATCTCGCCGCTACGCAGCACCGCGCCGTCCGTCACCCGCCCCACGACGATCGTGTGGTCCCCGGTAGGAAGGAACTGCTCCGCCTCGCACGCCAGCCAGCCCAATGAGTCGTCCAGCACCGCACACCCGTTCTCGTGGATGCCGTGCTCGATCTCGGCCAGCTTGTTCACCACCACCGCCGACGCCTCCTCGGACCGCCCGCGGATCTTCGATCCCTCCGCGGGCATCACCACCTGCCGCGCGATCAAGGCCCCGTCGCCCTGGTGCAGCAGGTTCACCGTGAACGCGTTCGTCTCGCGGATGAACCGCAGCGTCCGCGCGTCGTTCTCAATGGCGCACGCGATGAGCCGCGGCTTGAACGATACCTGCATCACCCAGTCAGCCAGCATCGCATTCAGCGTCCCATCGGCTGCCCGCGAGCAGATCACATGGACGCCATATGAGAGCGCCAGCAGCGCCCGCTCGATGGGGTCCAGCGGCTTGGGGTGTCCGGGCAGGTCTGGAAGGTCCAAATTGGGCATGCAGCCCTCCTTTGCGCCTGATGGCAGGCTTCCATCGTGCCACGCCTGCCCGCATCTGTGCAGGCCCGGACGCTGTCGTTTCCGCAATCTCGCCTCACCGGCGGTGCTCGATGGACATACTCAATAAGCAATTCGAAGTGTCCCGCAAACAACCATGATCGGTGCCACGAGTGGTTTCCCATGCCTTCAAACACGATATACTGGTCAAACTTTGGCGACACACGCCTCGAAAAAACACTCTTGAGAAGATTGGAAGTATTTCATGGGCCGGCGTTCGCTTGCGCTGCTTTTGGCGCTCCTCTCCTTACTCGTCCTCGTTGCCGCCTCCGCCTGCGGCGATGACAACAGCAGCTCGAAGACGCCCGCTGCGTCGCCCTCGGCCGGTGCATCGTCGTCCCCGGCCTCGTCATCGCCATCTGCGAGCGCTGCCGCCTATCCCATCACCGTCACCGACCTCCTTGGGCGCCAGGTGGAGATAAAGCAGAAGCCCACCACCGTTGTCGGCCTCAGCCCTACCGCAGTCGAATTCGCCTACGCCGCAGGCGCGTCCGTTGTGGGCCGGACCGACACCGCCACCTACCCCGACGCGGCCAAGCAGGCCGAGGTCATCGGCTCCGCCTACGCGCCCGCCTTCGATAAGGTCCTCGCCCTGAAGCCGGACCTCGTCATCGCCGACTCAGTCATCGATGCCCAGCCGCAGCTCAAAGATGCGATCACGAAGCTCGGCGTCCCCGTCATCTTCGCCGGCGTCGATAGTTACCAGGGCGTCATCGATGGCCTCAACCTCATGGGCAAGGTCTTCGATTCCAAGTCCACCACCGATGCCGTCATCGCCCAGGTCACCAGGGCCCGTGATACCGCGAAAGCCGCCATCGCCGATAAGAAGCTCTCCGCCGTCGCCCTCATCATGGACCAGGACAAGACCATCTACGCCGCGAAGGATGACAGCTACGCGGGCGACATCCTCAAACAGGTCGGCATCTCCAATCCGGCCAGCGCCCTCCCCGACTCGGGGCCGTTCCCGGGTTACACAACGCTCGCGCCGGAAAAACTTGTCGAGTTCAACCCCGACTACATCTTCACCATCTCGCCCGGCGCGCCACAGGCTCCGCTCCTCAGCACCATCATCCCAACCATCCCGCCGTTTAAGTCGCTCAAGGCCGTAACGACGTCAGGCCATATCGTGGAAGCACCGATCGCTATCCTCGAAGCGCCGGGACCGCGGATCATCGACGCTTTCCAGGCCATCCAAAAGGCCGTTACCGGGGGCAGCGCCGGCAACTAACCATCAGGGCGAGGCCACCATGTCGGGCATTGCAGTTACCCCAGAGGACGACGCACTCGTGCGGCGTCCTTTGCTGCTCGGCATCCGGCGGCCACTCATCGTCGCAAGCCTTGCGGTTCTCCTCCTGCTTGGCATCTCATTCTTGAGCCTCATGCTCGGCGCCGTGAACCTCTCGGCCTCTGATGCGCTCACCGGCCTCGTTTCGAACTCCGATGCATTCGCGCGAAACGTCGTGTGGCAGATCCGCTACCCGCGCGTCCTGGACGGCATGATCGTCGGTGCTGGCTTCGCACTCGCGGGTGCCCTCCTCCAGGGAGTGACGCGCAATCCCCTCGCCGACCCGACGATCTTCGGTGTGACGGCCGCTGCCGGCCTCGCAAGCGCAATCGCCATCGTTGCGGACCGCACCATTCCCCAGTGGGGGATCGCGATGGCCTGCTGTGCCGGCGGCCTGGTTGGCTCCGGCTTGCTCTTCGTGATCGCCTGGAGGGGCGCCGTCTCCACTGTCCGGCTCGCACTGGCAGGCGTGGCCATTTCCGCATTTTTCGGCGCCGCAATCGTCGGGCTGCTTGCCAGCTCGCGCACCTTCCTGCAGATTAGCCTCGGGTTCCTCGCCGGCGGCATGTACGGCACCGGCTGGGTCGATTTCCGGACGATGCTCCCCTACTTTATCCCGGCCGCCATCGCCGCTGTCCTCGTCAGCGGTCGCCTCAACATTCTCGCCCTCGGCGATGACGTCGCGGCTGGCCTCGGCGTCCTCACAGATAGAACACGGCTCCTTATCCTCGCAATTGCCGGCATCCTCACTGCTGCCGCTGTCTCCACAGCCGGTCTCGTCAGCTTCGTTGGCCTCGTGTGCCCACACCTCGCCCGCTTCACCGTCGGCGCCGATAACCGCGCAGTCGTGCCTATATCGGCGCTCTACGGCGCCATCCTCGTGACCGGCGCCGACCTCATCGCCCGGCTCGTCATCGCCCCTTCGGAGATCCCGATGGGTATCATCACGGCTGGCGTGGGCGCGCCCTTCCTCCTCTATTTCGTGAAGTTTCGTGCATGAAGATCAGTGTGTCTCGCCTCGTCCTCAACTATGGCAGCCGGGTCGTGGTCGATGGCGTCTCCTTCGAAGTGCCATCCGGCCAGATGGTCTCGATCGTCGGCCCCAATGGCAGCGGCAAGAGCACCCTCCTGCGCGGCATGGCCCGCCTCCACAAGCCGCACGCCGGTCAGGTCTTGCTTGATGGCGTTGACCTGCGCTCCATGCGTTCCCGGCAGGTCGCACGCAAACTCGCGATACTCCCGCAGTCGCCCGAAGCCGCGCTCGACCTCACCGTACGCGAACTTGCCTGGCGGGGCCGCTTTCCCCACCAGGGTCCGCTCCAGCGCCCGACACAACCCGATGTCGAGGCGGTCGAGTTCGCCCTCGCCGCGGCCGACCTTCGTGGCCTCGCCAGCCGCCCGCTTGGTTCGCTCTCCGGCGGTGAGCGCCAGCGTGCGTGGATCGCCCTTGCCCTCGCCCAGCAACCCAGGGTCCTCCTCCTGGATGAGCCCACGAGCTTCCTCGATATCGCCCACGCCGCGGAAGTCATGAACCTCGTGCGACGCCTCAACCGCGACGGGCTGACCGTCGTCACCGTCCTCCACGACCTCATCCTCGCCGCGCGCTACAGCGACCGCATCATCGCCGTCAACAACGGCAGCATCGCGTTCGATGGGTCCCCCCGCGATGTCCTCCAACCGGCCACCCTCGAACCAGTCTTCGGCATCCCGATGACAGTGATTCGCGACCCGGAGACAGGCCTGCCGATACCACTGCCGAAGGCCACATGCATCTAGCTACCGCTACTGGCTGCTCAGCGCGCCCCGCCGCGACCACGCGTCACGCAGGCGGCCGATGAGCACACGGTAGTCGTCGATGTCCGCGCGAGTGAACTTGAAGATTCGCACTGGCGACATCTTCGTGTCGTACACGAACACGATGAGCGCCGCGACGATCGCTACCGCATAGGCGACAGCGCTCGCGGTAGCCGCCCCGTCCACGCCCATCGATGGGATGAGCACGAAGCAAAGAATCATATCCACGATGAGTCCAACCCCCGCCACCACCGCCGAGATCCAGGGCTTCCCGCGGTTGTACACGAAGAATCCCGAGAATGCGGCCGCCATGCCAAAGAGCAGCGTGCCGGGCAATAGGATGCGCAGCGCTCCGGCCATGGCGTGGTACTCCGGCGAGAAAAGCAGGTCCACGATGATATCGGCGAAGATGAACAGGGCTGTACACACCGCCAACAGCACGATGAGGGTGTGACGCATCACCCGTGTGGTCAGCTCCGCGGCGTCTTCGCGGTCAAGCGCCCCGAGCCGCGCGTAGGCCGCCAGTGCGATGGACCCGCTAAATTGCCACAACGATTCCGCGATATAGACAGCGTTCGAGTACACCGCGACACCGCTCTGCCCTTTGAAGTGGTCGACGACAAATGTGTCGGCCCGGTAGTTCAGGTATGATATCGCGCTTGAAAGTCCGGCCATCAGTGCGAATGTCACCATCCGCCGGGTAAGTGTCCGTTCGAAGGAGACGCCCGCAAGCACCATGCGCCAGCCACCCAGGGCGACGAGTATCGGTGTGGCTGCCCACTGGCCGGCGGCATACGCTCCCAGTGCCGCCTCGGGTGTCCGCTCGCCTGCGACGAAGATCACGCTCACGATCCCGATGGCCGCGAGCAGGGGAGGCGCCACGAGGCACACGTTGTAGCGCACCAGTGAATCGTTCCCGAGGTACACGCCCGCGAGCACGCCGTTCACGATGACGGCTGCCGATGCGGCGCCCACCGCGAGCGAGACGCGTGAGGCCTCGCCGGCGAATACACTTCCACCCGCGATGCCGATCGCGATGGCCACCACGCCCACGCTCCCGGCGATGAGTTCGCCGTTGGCGAGCACATCGCCTGGTTTGCGCCGCTGATTCGCCACCTGGTAAGCCACGGCAGCCGTCAGCCCGCCGCTGACAGCGGTCACGATGCCCACGGCTGTGGCCCCAAGCACGAACACGCCGCGCCCATCGACGCCGAGGCTGTTCGACGTCACGACTACGGTTGCCAGCGCAATCAGGATGTTCAGTCCGCGGAAGAGAAACGCGATGATACTGCCGTAGGCGATGGACATTGCGACACATGGTAGACGCCGTGACCACTATGAGCGGACGGCGCCGGTGCGCTCAGTAGTGGATGGCGCGGCCCACGCCGCCGCCCGCCGCGATCGCATCTCCGTTGATGGCGATGGATTTCGGCGAGGCGAGGAAGGCGACCACATGCGCCACCTCCTCGGCCGTGACCAGGTGGCCCAACACGTTTGCCGAGGCGAGGGCCGCTTCGACGTCTTCGGGTTTCCGGCCGCTGGCTGCGGCGCGGGCGGCGACCACCTCGGCCGTCTTTTCGGTGCGAGTGAGGCCGGGGTGCACGACCGTCACATTGATACCGTACGGGCCGAGTTCATCCGCGAGGTTCTTCGTCAGAGCCGCCACCGCCACGTTGCGCATGCTGCCGATGGTCGAGCCGGATGAGCGTGCAGCCAGCCCGCTGATGTTGATGATGCGGCCCCATCCTGCCTGTTGCATGTGTGGGGCGGCTTCGCGGGCGCAGCGAAGGTAGCCCATCACTTTGACGTTCATGTCCTCGAAGAAGAGGTCATCGGTGATTTCGGCGAGCCTGGGGACGGGACCCTGCCCGCCGGGCTTCGCAGCGGCGTTGACGAGGACGTCGACGCCGCCGAGTTCGGCGACGGTGCGTGCCACGAGGGCGCTCACCGACGCATCGCTGGCGGTATCGGTGGGTATGCCGATGACGCGGCGGCCCGTCGCGGCAGCTATCTCGGCGGCGGCTGCTTCGAGTGTGGCCTGCTGCCGTGCTGCCAGTGCCAGGTCCATGCCCTCGCGGGCGAGTTCGAGGGCGACGGCCTTGCCGATGCCACGGCTGCCGCCTGTCACGATGGCGCGCTTGCCTTCGAGTTGCAGGTCCATTCGTCACCTCACGGTCAGGGGATGTCGGGGTCTTAAAAAGCCCCGGCCATAATAGCCGGGGCTTCTCGATGTGTGTTGTGGGCCGGCAGCTTAGTTGCTGAAGGCGTTGTACATGCCGTCGTTGTCGCCGGGGTTCAGGTCGTTCTGGGCGTCGGAGACGGCAATGATGGGCTTGTCGCTGGTGATGGTCATGCCACCCCAGAAGCAGGTCGGGTTCTGGCCCAGGCCGTTATCGCTATCGGCGTTCTGGTAGAAGATGAAGGACCCCGTGATCTGCTTCGTCACGGTATAGGTGGCGGCGGCCTGGCAACCAGGAGCGGCGTTGGAGGTGTCGTTGATGGCGGTGATGGTGAGGTTCGCGGTGCCGCCGCCGACGACCGCCACGTTCACCCATGTGTTGTAGCCGACGAAGGTGGGCATCTGGTTATAGGCGCGCCGGAAGATGAGCGGGAACTTCGCTGCAGTGGTGGCGCGGCCTTCGGGGATGCCGTTCGCGGCGGAATACAGGTCGGTGTAGGCGTAGCTGCCGGGCGAAGTCATCTTCACGCGGAAGACGACGGCGGCGAGCGGCTGGTCAGAGGTGACGGTGGCGGACCCGATGAAGCCTTCGGGGATGCCGCCGGTGGTTTCGTACACGCTGTGGTTGGCGGTGCCGTTGGCGGGCACGCTCAGGTTCACGGTGTAGTGCTGGCCAGTGTTCTGGTCGAGGTAGTTGATGGTGGCGTTAGCGGCCGTGTTGTTCGGGTTCGAAAGCAGGATCTGGCTGAAGTAGCCATCTTCCTTGATGGCAATCGGGATGAGGATCGTGGTGCCAAGATCGCTATTGGCCGCGGAATCGCCCACGACGAAGCCATCGTACGAGGCAAGGCCGCGGTTGCCGTTGGTGTAGTAGGCATCGGCGCCGACGGTGATGGTGCCGCTGGAGGCGGTGATGGTGGCGGCCATCATCGCGCCGGCCGTGGAGGCGGGCATCGCGAGCGCGCCATCGACGGTGGTTGGTGCGAAGGCTACCTGACCGTTGACGGGGATGGCGTAGCCGTTCGTGCACCCGCCCTGGCCCGTCGGGCTATCGGTCACGCTGGGGCGTCCGTCGACGAATGCGTACTGCACAGAGATACATGCGGTGGTGGTCCCGGTGTTCGCGACGGTGAAGCGGGTGGCGTAGGTGTTGTTGAAGTTGTTCGTGACGAACGGCAGGGTGACTTTGGTGCCGCCGGCCGCGTTCGCGCTATGGATCGAATAGGAGTGCCCGGCGCTCCCGAGGATATCGCGGACGAGGAGGGCGTTCACAGGCTGGTCGCTAGAAAGGACGCCGACGCCGCGGAAGCCGGGCGTGAGGCCCGAGTTGATGGCCTGTGCGAAGGTGCGGGTGCCCCCGGGCGGGACGTTGGTGTAGGGGACGCTGGCGGAGGGCACAAGGACCCCGGCGGGCGTGTAGACGTCCATGACGATGGTTGCGGGTGCGGTGCCATCGTTCTGGGCGATAACGCTGGTGTTTTCCTTCGTGTTAGGGAGCAGCGATGGCAGCACCTGTGCGTAGGGGAAGGCGTGTGCGAAGCCCACCTTGTTCACCTGTGTTGCGTTCGTGCTGGCGTTTGCCCCCATGAGCGGCAGCAGCGCAATTGCGCCAATGGCGACGGCCAGTGCCAGGGGACGGAATCGGATTCGCTCCATGGGTACTCTCCTCATCGTTGCAGCAGTGTACGGAGCACCGCCGAACTTGGTCAACGAAGCGCGCAGGCTGCACCCACGTGACCCGTAAAATGTCCGGAAGATCTGCGTCAGACGCTGGCTTACGTGAACTGGTTCAACGCCTGGAAGGTGAGCACCAGCACCACGCAGCCCGAGACGAGCCCAACAACGAACTTCCGGCCATCCATAACGGGAGTGTCGCATCCTTAATCTTTATAGGCGCGCGCAGGGAAAGGGCGGGACGCGCCAAAGAATGGCGAGGTTGGCGATGGCACCGGCCTCAAGGTTGGTTTTGGCAGGTTGCGGACGTGCTGCAACGCGCAGACTTGTTGATTTTCGCGTCGCGGCGCGTTCGAGCGCGTTTTCTGCGCGTGCGTGGCGCGTTGATCGCGCGTTACGTGTGTGGCCGATCGGGGCAATTCTGCACGGGTACGCACGTCTTCGCAGTACGTACGCACCCCGAAGGGGGTGGTGGGACGAGATGCAGGCTGGCGGGTCATGCGGTCAGGCTGGGTGCGATGGGGTCGGAGGTGGAAGGGGCGGGTGGCAGGGGTGGGGACCTACCCAGCGAGCCGGTACTTCTTGTTGCGCTTCCCCGGCTGCAACACTTCGACTTTGCCCTCGTTGGCCAGCGCCACAAGCAGTGACCACGTAAACCAGCCGTCGGCGCGTTCGAGGTGGAGTGCGAAGCCTGCGGCTTCCTCTATCTCTTTGTTGCCGAGGCCTTCTCCGTCAGGTGCGCACTCGGGGAGAGCGCGGAGTGTGTCGAGGAGATGTTCCTTGCAGGTGGCGATGAGGGCTTGCCCGGTTGGCATGGGGCGAATATACCAGGTCGTCTTCGCGAACGAGAGTGACGATGTACGAGATCCACTGTCCGTCCAGCAGCCATTGTGACCCCCGAAAGCGCTGGCGGTGTTCGCTGCAGGCCGATTGGGTCGGAGCCGACGGGTCACCGCCGTGGGGTACAGATGACCGGCAGGCCGTACTGCGGTTCTTGGCCGGCGCGGACAGAGCTGAGTTGATGCAGCTCGCGGACATGGCAGCGGCCGTGCTAGATGACGGTTCATGGGAGGGGGTTGCGACGCCGAACGGGGGCTGGGTGGACGGCGAGCCTTTGGACGACGAGGAGCGGTCGTGGCGCACGGCGGCTAAAGACTTTCTCAATCGGTACCAAGCGGGCGATCGGATGTTGACCGAGGGAATGATTCGGTACGCCGGGTGGGATTTGGCACGAGAGTTGGCATGGATGCGGGGATGGTGCCCTCAGGTTGGCTTGAAAAGCCATATCGCAAACGGTTAGGCTGCTGGCCACGGGGGTACTCGTGATGCTAGAAGAAACCATAGGTCGGCAGGCTCTTATCGCTCTTTCGAACCAGTATGACTCGGTGGCGGACGCGTTGATGGAGATTATCGACAACCCGTTTGACTATCGACGCGGCCGACACCTCAACGTTGATGTCAACGCCGACAAGCCCAACGACGTAGTTACCATCCTAGATTACGGCGGCGAGGGGATGGACGACGCGTCGCTCCGTGACTGGATCTCGTGGGGCACTGGTCACGCGCATTCTGACGAGGATATCGGACAATGGCACGTTGGTGGCAAACTTGCCGCCATCTATCTCGCCGACTCGCTGGAGATCATTTGTCGTAAGCATGGCGACCATCAGATCTTTCGCTTTACTGATCAGACTTGGGGCACTCGAACAAGCTTGTACGCGGGCCACGCAGAACTACTGGGGCCAACCCATCTCCCGCATGACATCGCGGCAGTCGATGCCGCATCGCCCGGCTGTGGATTCACACGGATTCGGTTAACGCGTCTAAAGGCGCATCGTTACGAGACCGGGATCCTCGAAGCTAAACTAGGGAATGCCTACCGTACTCTGCTGAATAGCGGGGGTTGCCGGCTCACCGTGAACGACGCAGTCGTTAAGCCGTTGGAAATCCCCTATGCACCGTCGTATCAGGATCGAGAAGTGACAATCCCCCGAACCAAGCTGGAACACGGAGTCACCGTTCGTGGGAGGATCTGGATAACAGACCGGGAGCGGTTCAAGGTTGGCCGCGGGGTCGGCCTAAAGGCTGGAATAAGAACCGTGTTCAACGGGCGACTCATCACTGACGGGGAGGAATTCGGTCACTATCTCGCAGGACGGGGCAGTCTCCAGCGTCTCGTGGGTGAAATCGAGATCAACCACCTCCGACCGAACAGCACGAAGGATAGCTGGGACAAGAGCTCGGTTGGGTGGGGAGCTATCGAAGACTTCATGCACGCCGAAATGCAGCCGCTCGTTGCATTCCTCAACTCGCTGGTTGAGGGCAGGTCAGTGAGTCGACAACAACGCAAACGGGCGGAGGGTGTACGGAGGTCAGTCGAGGAGACGCTCAAGCGAATGCAGGCTCGGGCAACCGCAAATGGAACGTTGCCAGACAGCAAAGAAGTTGGCCCGGGTGGTCGCGCTCACCCGAAGCCGGAGGGCGGCGCTGCGACGCCACCGGGTGGCGGCACGCGAGGAGCGGTGAAGAATCCGACCGAGCCGCCGGCTGACCCCATTGGTCGCCTACTGCGACGTGTCCGTACCGGCGTCCCGCCGATCGATTTCGACGACCTGGGACCGACGTCTCGCACGCAGCAACTGATGACCGACGCGGGGCCAAGAATCGTTATCAACACCGCGTTCCCGTTGTTTCCTCGTCTAGGCGAGACCGAGGAGTATCTGGCGGAGACCGTGTTCCTGCACCTCCTTACTGACGATGCAGAATCCAGCCTTGCCCCCAAGGATTTGGGAGAGCGGCTGAACGAGCTACTGCTCGTATGGGCAGAGGTGACCGCTTAGTTTAGCCCATCTCCCGCACGGCACCCTCCACCCGCGCCCTCCGCTCCGACTCCTCTTTCGCGAACGAGATGAGGTGCAGGATGGGCGTGTCGACGCCGGCTTCGTGGTAGCGCTGGACGGCGGCGTTGCGTTCGCTGGCGCTGCCCCACAGGACGAGGTCGTCGAGGACGTTGGCGGGCACGGCGGCCACGGCGCCACGGCGGTCGCCGTTGGCCCAGGCATCCCACATCGGGGTGAGCTCGGCGGTGCGGCCCAGCCATTCGTGGAAGGCGCGGTAGACGGGCACGTTGAGGTAGCCGTTGAGGTGGCGGCGGCGCATCACATCGATCTCGTCGCTGGGCGGGTCGACGCAGATCATGAGGCGGCAGACGATTTCGATGCTATCGGGGTCGCGGCCGGCCTTCTCGGCGGCTTCGCGTACGACGGCGACGGACTTGCGGCAGTCTTCGGCGGAGAGCCAGTTGATGATTGCGCCATCGCCGACTTCGCCGGCGACGCGCAGCATGCCGGGACGCAGGGCGGCGATGTAGATGGGCGGGGGCGATGCGGGCGGGCGCGAAATGCGGAAGCCGTTCACGCGGATGGTTTCGCCTTCGAAGACGACGCGCTCGCCGGCGAGGGCCTGTCGCAGGAACTGGGCCATTTCTCGGACGCGGGTGGCGGGTTTGGCGAAGCGGCCGCCGTTCCACTGTTCGACGATGGGCTGGGAACCGGAGCCGATGCCGAGGACGAAGCGGCCGGGCGCGAGTTCGGTGGCGCCGGCTGCGGTCATGGCGAGGGTGGCGGGGCCGCGGGTGTAGACGTTGGCGATGGCGGTGCCGAGTCGCAGGCTGGTGTTCGTGCCGAGGAGGGCGAGCGGCGAGAAGCAGTCGAGCCCGTCGACTTCGAGGGACCAGGCGTCGGTGTAGCCGAGGGATTCGGCTTCGCGGGCGATGGCGGCCTGCTGGGGGAGGGTTGAGCCATCGAGGGGGAGGGAGAGGGCGAGGCGCTTTTGCATGTTGCTAGTTGTAGGTGGCGGGCGGTTAGTGGCAAGCGCCGGGGGCAGGAGCGTGGTGGCGGGGAGTGGGTACAATCGTCGGATGGACCTTTACCAGGGAACGATCAGGAAGCGCGACCGGCGGGCGTTTCTGCCGCAGGCGATTGGGGCGGAGACGTTGCATCGGATTTTGCAGGCGGGCCGGATGACGCCGTCATCGAAGAATGTTGAGCCGAACCGGTTTGTGGTGGTGGACGATGCGGAGACGCGGCAGCAGCTGGCGGCGCTGAGCCCGATCGCGGGTTGGCTGGCGGACGCGCCCGTGATCATCGCCATCGTACAGACACAGGAGCACCAGTTCGATGCAGGCCGGGCGGCGCAGAGCATGATGCTGGCGGCGTACAACGAGGGTATCGGTTCGTGCCCGGCGCACCTGCCCGAGGAGCGCGTGGCGGAGCTGCTCGGGATACCGGGCGACCTGTTCCCGAACCGCGTGATCGGGTTCGGGGCGATCGACCCGGCACGGGACCGCCCGCCGCGGGCAGTCGCGCGGAAGCGCCTGCCGATGGAAGATCTTGTACACACTAACCATTGGTAGGAGACGAACGCGTTGATCGAACTGAATGGGGCGATGGCGGAGGCCATCAACAAGGCAGCAGCGGACGCAGCGCCGGTGCTTGTGAGCACGTCATCGGCCGAGGGCATGCCTGATATCGCGTACAAGGGCAGCGTGATGGTGTTCGATGCGGACCATCTTGCGTGGTGGGAGCGGTCACTGGGGACGACGCTGGCAAACGTGCGGGCGAACGGCCACGCCTGCCTGTACTACGTGAACCGGCCGGCACGGCAGTCGTACAAGTTCTTCGGCGTCGCGGAAGTGATCGATTCGGGTCCGATACGGGACGAGGTGATGTCGCGCACGATCCAGGCCGAACTTGACCGCGACCCGGAGCGCAAAGGCGTGGCGGTGATGGTGCGTGTCGACAAAATTGTGGAGCCGGGTAAGCCGCCGGTGGTGCGCGAGCAGGCTGGCTAGCCCGCGGGCCGTGGGGTGTCGGGGCCGCGATGTGGGTGCGGCGAATCGGCGGCGAGCGGGTCGATGCGCTGTGCGATGCGGCGGAGGGCATCGGCGAAGCTGTGGCGCAGGCCGAGGCGTTCGGCTTCGACCAACTGAAGGACGCTCGCCCGCACGAGGCGTTCCTGGTGGCGGCGCCCGCCCTCGCTCCTGAGGCCTTCGGGGTCCTGCAACATAGTGGGTGCCTCGCGCAGCTAACCTGCTATAATCGATATGCCGGTGCCTACTGTAGCGCCGCGCCTATGACCTGTCAAAGGAGGTTTGCTGGTTACTATGGATCTCTCACCAGAAACCACAGCGGCCACCCCCGCAACAGAAGGTTATGACTTCACATCTGGGAGTCTTTGCCTCGATTTTGTCAATACCGCCTCGACGCATGAGCCGGTGACCGGGGAGGATTTGCACAGTTATGCCCACGTCGTCGAATGGGCCCGGCAGGCGCGGCTGCTGGATGAGGAGCAGGTCGCCGCGCTCTACGGCGCCGCAACCGACGATCGGAGCGCGGCCGATGCGGCGTATGCGGGGACGCTAGCGCTACGCGAGACCATCTACCGGCTCGTGACAGCGGCGATCCGCGAGCGGCCGGCAAGCGACGAGGACCTCGCCGCGTTCAATTCCGCGCTGACGGCGAACCTGCAGAACGCGCGGGTCGCGCACGATGATGAGGGGTTCTACCGGATGTGGCGCGACGATGTGCTGCCGTTCGACCGGCCGCTCTGGTCGGTGATCGATGCGGCGGCAGGGCTGCTCATTAGCCCGGGCACGCTTTCCCGCCTACGGCACTGCGCGGGCGAACGTTGCGACTGGCTCTTCATCGACAACAGCCGCAACCATAGCCGGCGCTGGTGCAGCATGAGCGGGTGCGGCAACCGGGCGAAGGCGAAGCGCTCGTACGCACGCCGCAAGCGGGCGGCGCCGCCGCTGCCTATCGAAGCTGCGGGGTCGCCCTCCGAAAGCCGCTGGTGAGGCGGCACGAAGGCGTGATCCGGCTACACCGATGATCCGCGGCGTCCCAGGCCACCCCGATGCGCGTCTGTTTGCCGGGTATTCGCGACGTTCCCACGTAAGAGCCTCTGCCGTGCGCACGAGTTCCCGTGTGCATGGCAGAGGCTTTGGTGATGCGAGGCGGGTGTGCGGGAACGCAGAACCCGCGGTTGCCTAGACGCCGAAGTCCCAGCCGAGGCCGGCCTTGAAGCTCTGGAGGATGCGGCGCGAGACGACCATGCGGTGGGTCTCATCGGGGCCGTCGTAGATGCGTGCGGCGCGGGCGTTGCGGTACATGCCTTCGAGCGGCGTATCGCCGGAGACGCCACGTGCGCCATGCACCTGGATCGCGCGGTCGATGACGTCGTGGAGGACTTTCGCACCGAAGAACTTGATGGCGGAAATCTCGACGCGGGCCTCGTCGCCGGTGTCGATCTTTTCGGCAGCGCGCAAGGTGAGCGCGCGGGCCGCCTGGATCTCCACGTACGAATCGGCAATCCAGTTCTGGACGGTCTGTTTTTCGGCGAGCGGCCCGCCATAGACTTCGCGTTCGAGCGAGTAGTTGCACATGATTTCGAAGGCGCGCTGCATCTGGCCGAGCCAACGCATGCAATGGTGGATGCGGCCGGGCCCGAGACGCTTCTGGGCGATGCGGAAGCCGCCGCCCGGTTCGCCGAGGACGTTGGTGATCGGGACGCGGACATCGGTGTAGCGCACTTCGCAGTGGGAGCCTTCGGTCTCGCCCATGACGGGGACGGGCCGCACGATCTCGAAGCCCGGGGTATCGGTGGGGACGACGATCTGGCTCATGCGGCGATGGGGAGGCTGGTCGAGTTCGGTGGCGCACATGACGATGGCGAAGGACGCGCCCTCGCCCTGGCTGGTGAACCACTTGTGGCCGTTGATAACCCACTCGTCGCCGTCGCGGATGGCCGTGGTGCGAAGCCCGGTGGGATCCGCGCCGGAGACTTCTGGCTCGGTCATGGAAAAGCAAGACCAGATGTCGCCGTTGACCAGCGGCTTCATGAAGCGCTCCTGCAAGTCGGGCGTGCCGAATTGCCAGAGGATCTCGGCATTGCCGGAATCGGGGGCCTGGGAGCCAAACGCGATCGGAGCGACGCCGCTACGGCCGAGGATTTCGTTCATGTAGACGTAGGGCATAAAGCCGATGCCCATGCCGCCGGCTTCGGCCGGCAGGTGCGGGGCCCACATGCCCATGGCCTTGGTCTTGGCCTGGAGCTCTTTCACCTTCGCCTGGCCTTCTTTGCTCTGGCGGGGGTGATGCTCGTGGAAGAACGCCTCATTCGGATAGATATCCGAGTCCATGAATGCCTTCACGCGCTGGCGAAGGTCTTCGATCTCGTCCTTCGTGAGTTTGCGATCTGTACCGTGGGCCTGTACTTGCGTCATCGAATATTCCTCTGTCCGTGGCTGAATGTCGTAGATGTCCCTGCTTAGTGGACTCTACCGCGACGGGCAGATCGCCGCCACTGAGGACGCCTCTCCGGGCGCGCTCCGCGGGCGCAATCAATGGCTACAATCGATGGATGCCGTATACGCGGGCGCCGGCCGCCCTTCGGCTGTCCTCAGCGCTGATGGCGATCATGGTATTGCTGTTGTGTTCGCGATGCGCGAGCGGGAGCCACGCGACGATCCCGGCGGCTTCGAGCACAGCGGCAACTACGACGGCGCGGGCGACCGCTGCACTCC
>JAFKFP010000008.1 GCA_017308185.1 bacterium
CCTTTACTTCTCGTTCTCCACCGTCGACAACGCCGACCTCTGTCTCCATCAAGGCCTCTATATCTCTGGCGAGCTCGTGCTCACCAACAGCGGCTCCACCGATGTGAGCGCCCAACTCCCGACCGGACAGGAATCCAACTGCACGCCGCCGGATAAGAGCTCGGTGTGCACTGCCGATTCCTCCTCCTGCCTCGCCAGTATCTTCCTCAGCGTGAGCAAAGACGGCATCGAAGGGCAGGCCACGATCGGCGGCTGGTCCGCGGGCCCGGTGTCCTTCGACCCGACACTGCTCGAGTTCACGCTCAGCAGCAGCGAGGTGCAGATTCATATCTCCGGCGGAGGCAGGCTACTCGACCCAATCGAATACGCCTACGACGTCCAGCACAACATCGACCCCTCGACCGCCTCCACCTGGCTGGCGGGCAGCCTCGACCTCTCGGTCGGCACCGAAGAACTCTCCCTCCACGCCACGGGCGAGATCGGCAGCAAGAGCGCGTCCATCGACGCCGTCGGCTCGTTCAACCTGAGCGACCCCGGCTTCAACCTCACCGCCTGGTTCAACGACGTGAAAGAGGCGTTCAACAGCGCGGGACAATGGATCACCAACGCCGCCGATACCGTCGCCAGCACCGCTGAGACCTGGTACAACACCTACGTCGCGGGAAGCGTGAACCAGGTCTTCACGGATATCCACGACCTCCACACGCTCCTGACTACCGACGGCCAAACCCAGATGCAGGCGTTCTACAACGTATATAACGACGTGAACTCCGCCGTCAGTACATGGAACAGTGCCGCGAGCGATCTCGACCTCGATTTCCTCGAACTTGATACGAACAACATCGTCAACGACGCCCTCCATGGGATAAACGTGCCCGGCTGGTACCAGTGCTTCGGCAAGCTCGGGTGTACAACCATCATTCCGGGCTTCACCATCCCGGGTGTCTGCAGTTACGTCGCTAGCCTGGAAGGCTCGCAGATCTGCACGGTGCCCCTCACCCAGCTCATCGCTGCCATGCAGGCCCAGTTCGCGGATCCGGTAGTCAACTCGGCCATCGCCGGCGCCGGGGTCACCCTGCCGCCGAATTCCACTCCCGGGTCCGTCGTCAAGACCTTCAAAGCGATCGACCCGCCCGGCCCCAGCTCTGTCACCTGCGCCATGGCCACAGCGAACTACAGCACCGGCTATCTCAGCCCTACGGCGATAACCGTCAATTCGCTTGATACCAACGTCACCTTCAACGGCCCGAACCCCACGGACCTTGCGAATTCCAATAACGACGCCACGAACAACCAGACCCTCGGCCAGAACACCATCAATTCGCTCTACAGCGGTCAGAACACGGCGACATGTAACCCGCTCACGCTCGACTTCGACCTGCCGCCAGTTACCATGTCGCTCGACCATAGCTGGATCCATGAGCGCGATTCCGTCACGGCTTCCGGCTACGTCACCGATTCGTCAATCACCACGGTGACCATCGATTGGGGTGATGGAAGCACCCCGACGAACGCAACCGTCACGTCCGGCCAATACACGGCTACCCACACCTACGCGGATGAGTCCGGCCTTTCCGGCCAGTCCAGCCCGTTCACCGTGACCGCAAGCACCGGGACCACCATACAGGCGACCCAGAAGCTCGCCGTGTACGACAAACCGATCGTTATCTCCTCACTGTCCGCGACGCCGGGTACCGTCAACATAATGGATACGGTGACGGTCAACGGCGCCATCGACCCCAACCCGGAGCCAGATGAGACCACCGTTGTCACCATCTCCTGGGGCGACAACACGCCCGACAGTACCGTTACCCTCGGGCCAAGCAGCGGGCCGTGGACGTTCTCTGCCCAACACGTATATCAACAGCTCGTGCCGAGCGGGCAGCCATCCCAGGTCGAAAACATCAAGGTGACAGCGGCCGAAGAGGATGGCACGTCCACCACCGATAACACGTCGGTCACGGTGAATGACGTGCCGCCTTCCGGCACGGTACTCAACCTCACGGGCCCCGTCATCACCAGCGGTGGCACCGTATTCACGCACTCTGGCGCAACCTTCAATTGGGCCACCAGCGCGCTCGACATCACCCCGAAGGCGGTCCTCACGTTCGGGATCGATTGGGCGGATGGGACGACCAACAAGGACATCACGGGCTCGCCCGCGAGTGGCCCCGACGGCCAACAGATGTACACGTACAGCATCCCGCCCGGGACCCACACGTTCACCAACGCGTGCTTCTACAAGGTCCAGACCAGCGCCACCGATAGCGACACCATGTCCGCACCGGTACTCACCACACCCGTCATCGCCACGACACCAGCCGGGGCCATGCCAATCGTGGCCGCCGATTGGAACCAGGTCGTGCAGGCCTACATCACGGGCGTGCCGGGACGGGGTGTGACGTCCTCCGTTATCCCGTGCTACCTCTCCATTGCGAGCTACCTCAGCCCGCAACTCGGGGCCAATCTCACTCCGCAGCTCGCGTCCTCCATTCTCCACCCCTGGATGGGCTCGTCTCGGACCCAGACAGTCGCTCAGACCACCGCCACACTGAAGCAGTCGCTGCTCACGAGCCTGCTCAACTTCTCGAATGGCACATGGGATTGGGACACTGTGATCGACAAGCAGGGCAACACCTTCGCTGACCTCGTCACCAACGCCAACACCGCGCTCGATTCCGGTTCACAGGCGCAAATGAACTCCGCCATCAAAGGGTTGCAGGAGCTCTCCTGGTATGCGCTCTTCCATCTGATTGGAGGCGTCTACCCGCTCTAACGATTGCGCGAACTCACTACAAGCGAGATCCCGGCCTAGGCCGGGATCTCGCTCTTCGCGTCGCCGCTCAACAGGTCACGCGCCATAATCACGCGCTGCACCTCGCTCGGCCCCTCGCCGATGCGCCGAATGCGCACTTCGCGATACCACCGCTCCAGCGGCAGATCCTTCGACACGCCGAGGCCGCCGTGTACCTGGATTGCGCGGTCGATCACACGGCCCGCCGCCTCAGTCGCCACCAGTTTCGCCATAGCCGTTTCGAACCGGAACGGCTTCCCGGAGTCCGCCTTCTCCGCCGCCGCCAGTGTCAGCCACCGGCTGGTCCGGATGTCCACTTCATTGTCGACCAGCATCCATTGGATAGCCTGGCGGCTCGAAAGCGGCTCGCCGAACGTCACGCGCTGTTTGCTGTATGCCACCGCCATCCGCTGCGAGGCGACGGAAACCCCGATGCACTGGGCCGAATAAGGGATGCGGTTGCGCGTCAGCCGGTCGTTTGCGAGCGCGAAACCGCCGCCCACCTCACCCACCACGTTCTTTGCGGGCACGCGTACATCATCGAACGTCAGCTCCGTCGGATAGCTCGTGGAACGCAGCACATGGACAATCCGCCGCACCTCGAAGCCTGGCATGTCGGTATCGACGATAAAGCACGTGATCCCGGCGCGGCCGGCATCCGGGTCTGTGCGTGCAAACACGAGCCCAAAATCCGCGCCATCCGCCGAAGAACCCGTGTTTCTCGCCGCGCAGCTGCGGGTACAGGTACCGCTCTCGGATGTAGTCGCTGGCGTCGTACAGCTGCGCCAGGCCCGGCCCGCCGAACACGCCATAACACGTGGCGTACAGGCCCGCGCGGTGCTGCGACATCTCTTCGTTCAGCAGCGTCTGCGTGGTGACATCGAGTCCGCCCCCACCGTGCTCCACCGGTACGCCCATGTTGTAGAGCCCCATCTCGCGCGTCATCCCCACGAGCCGGGCGTGCTCTTCCGGCGGGAGTTCGAACCCGTCGGGGTCCATGCCCTCCTCCGCCGGGACAATCTGCTCATGGACGAACCGCCGCACCGTCTGCACCAGCAAACGCTGCTCGTCACTCAGTTGAAGTTCCATCGCTACTCTCCTCCCGGGGCGGCGCGCACGCGGCGCCGCACGATGCCGGGCACGTATTCGCCGGGTGCTGTGTTGCTCGCTGGCAGGCTGCCGTGCAGGTCGTAATGCTTTTCGAGCAGCTCCACGAAGCGCGTCAGGTACATCAGGTTCACCTCGTAACGAAACGCCGCACCCGGGATGGCAGCGATCCGCGCCGCAATCTCACTCCGAAGCCCATAGCGACTCTTGCCGCCCGCGAACCCGATGTACGCCACCTGCCCATCGGTATCGCCCAGTTCGAACACGCCCGGTGTGCCGGGGATCCGCGGCGGGCTCGCTGCGTCGTATTGCTGCCATGGCTTGTTGAGCGGCATGAACCTTGCCACCCCCTCTTCGCGATACGCGATTCTAGCGACCCGCGGGCTCAACTGGCACGCGCGAGACGATTAGCTTCGCCTCAAGCTCGGCAAGCTCGTCCGCAGAAAGCCCCAGCATTCCCTTATAGACGGCGTCGTTGTCCTCGGCGAAGCCGGGGGCGGTCTTCCTGATAGGGATAGGTGTGCCGCTGAGGCGGAATGCAACGCGCGGGTACGGGGTAGGCCCTACGTCACGTACGTCCACATACTCGAAACCGTGACGGGCCACTACGTGCGGGTCTGCCAGCAGCTCCCGGCTATTCAGCACCGCCCCGGCCGGCACGCCCGCCGCCTGGAGGATGTCCTGGACCGCGTAGTGGTCGCGGTTCGAAGTCCATGCGGTGATCGTTTCGTGCAGCTCGGCCCGGTTCTCACGGCGCGCGGCCGCGGTCGCGAAGCGGATATCGTCCGCCAGCGCCCGCCCGCCCACCATCCGCGCGAGCGCCGCCCACTGTGCCTCGCTTTCCACAGCGATCGCTACCCATGCGTCCTCGCCTGCGCATCGGAACACGTCGTGCGGCGCCATCGCCGGATGGCCGTTGCCCGACCGCATCCGCTCGCTCCCGTTCATGGCATAGTCGATGTACGCGTCGCCGAGCACCTGGAACTCGCCATCGATCATGGGCATCTCCACCAACTGACCCTCGTGCGTCCGCCGCCGATGCCACAGCGCTGCGAGTGTGGCAAATGCCGTATGCACGCCCGCGTTCTGGTCGCAGAAGAAATTCCCGGGCTTCATCGGCGGCCCGTCCTCATATCCCGTGAGGTGAGACAGCCCGCTCATGGCATCCACGCCCGGCCCGTACGCGCGGCGCGCGCTATAACCGCCACTCAACCCGAATGCGGGCATCGATACCAGGACGATCGAAGGGTTGGCCTCCTTCAGCGCCGCGTATGAAAGGCCGAGATTGCCCATCACATGGGGTGCGAAGTTTTCCACCACCACGTCAGCCGCGGCTACCAGCCGCAGGAAGAGTTCGCGGCCCTCTGCCCGCGCCACATCCAGGCTGATCCCGCGCTTCCCGTGGTTCAGCTCGTTGAACGTCATCATGCGGTTGTAGCTGATGTCCTGGCCGCCTTCACGCACGGGCGCGGTCCCTTTGGCGTGGAGCGGCCGCCCCGATGGCGATTCGACCTTGATCACATCCGCCCCAAGGTCAGCGAGGATGAACGTCGCGATCGGACCCGCAACAGCGTTGGTGAAGTCGATGACGCGCACGCCATCGAGCGGCCGCGCGTTCACGCCTCCGCTGGTTCCGGTCACCGTGCGGCTTGCCGGGCTCGTCGTGGCTGCGCGCTCGCCGCTCAGTGGCTCGGTGGCAAAACCGGCTTCGTTCAACACCGCGGTCGCTTTTTCGGCGACCTCGCGCCCG
>JAFKFP010000009.1 GCA_017308185.1 bacterium
GACATGCCGAGGTACTGTTGCGGCTGTCTCCGGCCTGGGATCGCGCCACACCGTCACACTCGATGTCTCGGCCCGGAATCAGCACGATGTGGTGCTGGCGGCGGGGTCGATGGTCGTAGAACTCGACTCTGACTGAGCGCCGGAGATCGCGGTGGAGTGCGGCTCGGGGACCAGCCGTCCGGTACGGCCTGGGTCCATACGCAGTAGCGGCCGCCAACCGAGTCTCCGACTGTGTTATGGAATTGCTAGCTCCCTCAAGGGAAAACCCCAATAGATTGGCCTGGTCCATCTGTCTAGACTGCAGCGCATCACACGACACGGAGATGATGCATGGCCGAAGAAAGCAGTCAGCGCGAGGCTTCAACGTCCGGACATCGCTGGGTCCTGGAACCGGCGCGGCCAGGCGAGATCAACCTGCAGATCGACATCGGCGAGGGCGCGAAGGTCCCGGACGGGCTGCGTCAATTGCTCGAGCAGGCAACGAAGCCATCCG
This sequence comes from bacterium, assembly GCA_017308185.1. Taxonomy (GTDB): domain Bacteria; phylum Chloroflexota; class Dehalococcoidia; order Tepidiformales; family Tepidiformaceae; genus JAFKFP01. Next base: position 494 of record JAFKFP010000009.1, read on the forward strand.
AGGGCGGTGCGTCGCTCATGGCTGACGCCAAGTGCGTCGAGGTGCATGTGAGCGCCTGCTACTACTACACGACCTGCAAGATCCAACTCTAAAGCTGGCTCACGGATGATCGTGGCGGGATGAGTTGCTCGTCCCTCCGAGGTGACTGATGCGGCAATCTCAATACAACATCTGGTCGCGCCGGGGCGACACCGCATATGTGTTCAACGGCGTGTCGGGCGGCGTGATACGCATGTCCGAGAGCGAGCGTGATCAGGTACTCCGCTTCCTGGAGGGCGATGATTCGGAGGCACCGGCGAAGTTACTGGAAGAGCTGGTTCGTGGCCGCATGCTGGTCTCGGATGACGCCGATGAGGTCCGCTTCTTGAGCGACCGCTACCGCTTGAGCCGGCACGACACGTCGACGTTTGCACTGACTATCGTGACAAGCCTGGGGTGCAACTTCGATTGCCCGTACTGCTTTGAAGCGAAGCATCCATCGATCGTCACGCCGGAGGTGGAAGCCTCCATACTCCGCATTCTCGATGACCGCCTTCCTGCGGCCAGCGCATTCCATGTCAGCTGGTTCGGTGGCGAGCCACTCGTGGGCAAACGGCCACTGCTGTCACTGTCCGATGCGTTCATCTCTCGTTGCGATGCTGCGGGCGTCGCCTATACAGCGGACATTATTACGAACGGCTACTTCCTCGACGAAGAGACGTGCCGCGAACTCCAGGCGAGGCGCGTCACCTCCGCGCAGATCACGATCGATGGGCCGCCCGACATCCACGACAGGATGCGCCCGTTGGCGGGCGGCCAGGGGACGTTCGCGCGAATACTCGATAACCTGCCAATCGCCGCGAAGTACATAGGCGTGACTGTCCGCGTGAACCTGGACGTCGCGAACTGGCTGCGGACCGAGGAGTTGTTCCAGATTCTCCAGCGCGCCGGCCTTTCGGAGGTCATCGGGGTCTACCCCGGCCAACTCGTCGGGGTGGCAGACGGCGTCGATGCGCCTTCCGCATCCTATGGGAACCGCTGCCTGTCCAACCACGAGTTCGCGGATGTCCAGCGCCGGTTCGCAAAACTGGCGCGCAGCTACGGGTTCGCGGTAGAGGGCCTTCCGGGACCGGTCGCCACACCCTGCACGGCAGTGCGTTCGAACGAACTCATCATTGGGAGTGACGGCGAACTCTACAAGTGCTGGGAGTCCGTTGGTAACCGCTTCGAAGTGATCGGCCACGTGGATGACTACGAGAACACCAACGGGCGCCTGGCCAAGTGGTTACGCTACGACCCGTTTAGCGAACCAGAATGCCGTCAGTGCATCGCACTACCCGTGTGTATGGGCGGCTGCGCCCACCACGCGATGGATCTGAATCTCTATGAGAATCGGTGCGGCACGTTCCGCTGGAACTATCAGCAGAGCGTGGACGACTACATCGAGCTCGTCGAAACGGGGGAGGCGTCCTCGAGCCGCCGTACCGCAGGCCGGCAGATGGAGACACGCTGACTTACGATCCGCGGGAATCTCCGCCAAAGTGGCAGGCATTACTTGGAGGTCGCTGGGAAGCGCGCCACGCTTCGGCCATGGATAACACGACGGAAATCACAATCACCGCACGATCGATCATGACCTGACCGTCGCCATCGAACGGACCGCCAACGGCCTCCCCGAGCCTGAACGCAAGTCAGTGTTGGAGGCCGCGAAGCGCATCCGACAACCGCGCATCAGCCTCCTCGCGATGCTCGATCAGGAGAGACTCACAGCCCGGCGAGTGACCATGCTGCAGATGGCCAACCGGGTACGATGGACCCATCGTGCGCGCCCGGAATGACGAGCCTGCCAGGGGCGAGCCCGCCGAACCGGCGACTATTGTAAAGGCGTTCGGCGTCCGGCACGCGTGAAACTGTAGTATCATTCGGGTTCGGCTAGCTGGCATAGTGCCAAGGATGGCGGAGCCCTTTTCCATGACCAGTGAAGAGATCTTCAAAGACGCGCAAGATCTGACGGCACGGGAAGTGTCTAGCCGTCGGGTTGATGTCCTTCGAGCCGTCGCGAACTTGATCGCGGAGCATGGAATCGACGGTATGTCCATGCGCCAGGTGGCTGATGCTGCGGGCTTAAGCACAGGCACGATCAACTACTACTTCCGGAACAAGCAGACACTCATAGCGGCCGCGATGGACTACGTGTACAGTCTCCCGGCCGACCGCGATGCGCTCCGCAATAAGCCCGCTCTTGAACAAATCCGAAACGCGATCAGCATCTTCTCGTTCACGACTGAGGGCCACCGCCGCTGGTGGCGCTTCTGGCTCGAGTACGCGGCCCGCGCGGCCCGCGACCAGGATCTGATGGATAGCCACGATGAGCGCTACACGCGGCAGCGAAGATACTTCAGAGCGTTAATCGATGCTGGGCGAGAGGATCGCGAACTCCGGCCAGACATCGACGTCGATGAGACGGTAGACACCCTGCTGGCGCTGATCGATGGTCTTGCGACCCACCAGATCATAAACAGTCGCTCTGTGAACCCGGCCCGCGCGGCACACCTCCTGGAGAGGTTCCTGGAGAGCTTGACCGCACCGCCCGCCTGAAAGCTTCGTACCGCGATATGTTCGGTCTATCCGAACGCGGGTCGCTATTCAGGATTCCTATTGACATGTCCTATGCGTGGCATTGACGCCTTTGTCTACGTCGGCGTAGGCTCGCGTCGCACGCACGTGCGAACGACAGCTGTACGAATAGGAGACGTCGATGCGATGACCACGATTACAAACTCGTTGCCCGCTCTCAGGGATTACGGCCGGGAGATGGGCTATGACCTCGGATGGCTTGAAGCATCGCCCTCATGGGGGCAGCGCGTCGAGCCCGGGCGCGGTGGCCTGGTCCTGGATGACATCGATGCCTCCGCTGAGGTGCCTGACGAGAGCCGAAACCTGACGGGCCGGCCACGCGGGACCATGCCCCGTGCAGCGGTCCCCCGGGTGGGCAACTACTCCGTGC
>JAFKFP010000170.1 GCA_017308185.1 bacterium
AGCGCTCTGCCAGGCTGAGCTACACCCCGTGGCCTCTCCAGTTAGCGTACAGGCCGCTCTGCCATCACGATAGGCGTTTTACTCGCCAACGCTTGAATCGAACCCTGAATACAGGCACAGTCTTTCGAGACATTGCTGTCATCGGCGGCTGCGGGGCCTGATTCGCAGAGACAAGGAATCGACGATGCGCCTCTCCTGGAAGTTCGCGGCTGCAACGCTTGCCGCCACCGCCGTCCTCGCGATCGCTTCCGCGTGCGGCAGTGACAACAGTTCGAAAAAGACGTCCACTCCCGCGGCCAGCTCAACGCAATCGAGTTCGACGCCGGCGGCTTCCGCCACCCGGAGCGGTTCGAACGCCACACCCGGCGCAACCAGTTCGGCCATTAGCAATGCACTCGGTGAGCTCGAAAAGTCGAGCGATAACTTCATCAAGGCCGACTACGATATCGCCTACAACTTCAGCACGACTGAGGCCGGCAAGACTACCAAGAGCACGATGGTGATCAAGCACAAAGGCGACAAGAACGCCATCTCTTTCGACGGCGATCTCAACGGTTCGGGAAGTGAGACGAAGGCCGTCATCATCGACGACGGCACGAACTCGTATATCTGTAGCGAGAGCGAGCAGACCTGCATCAAGACGAGTTCCGATAGCTCGGGCACGGGCAGCATGGGACAGCTCTTCAACGCAATCAAGCCGGACAAACTCCTCGAAGCCATTCGGAGCGAACCCGGCGCGAAGGTTTCCGACGCGCCCGGTCAGACCATCGCCGGCCGCAGCGCGCAGTGCTACAAGATAAGCTCATCGGAAGGCAACGGGACGGTCTGTTTCGATAAGAAGACAGACATCATGCTCCTTGTCGACATGAACGACCCGACGAATGGCCCCACCAAGATGGAAGCGACGAAAGTCAACGGCGCGCCAAGCGATGATGACTTCAAGCCGCCGTACAAGGTCGTTGACATCAGCTCGGGCTCCTGACGGCCGGCGTTTGCTCATCTTGCGGTGGGGACTGCTCAAGGTGGCGGGGCGGGTTGCTCAAGTGGACACTTGCGCACGTACTGGCGGATAGGCGCGTGCTGGTGGCATGCTCGGACGCAAATATGCATCTCCGCCCTGTCTCGCCCGTGATCGCTGTCGTTGCGCTGGCGGCCGTCCTCGCGTCGTGCGGCGGTGGCGGCGTCTCCGGCGGCACGCCCGGCGCACCCGAGAACAACGGGACACCCGGAAACGCTCACGGGGATCCCGTCGCATACCAGCACTTCAAAGACGCTGCGACGCGCTTCGCGGCCCTGCCCGCCTACGCGGTCAGCTACAACGCAAAGGTCGACAACCCGGGCGGGGCGTCGTTCTCGGCGACCGTTGACTTCACCCACAAAGGCTCAACCACACGCATGGAGTTCGATGGCACCGTGAATGGCGCCGCGACACGCTTCACGATGCTCAAGGACGATAAATCGTTGACCGTGTGCCAGTCGCAGACAGCGACGTGCGCTCGTTCCACGGACGCATCGGCGCAAAACCCGCTCGCAAGCCTCGACCCCATCGGCATCTTGAACACCGTGACAGGCGATGCTTCTGTCAGTGTCCAGCCTGCTTCTTCGCAGACGTTCGCCGGCGTTGCTGGCAGCTGCTACGCCGTGACACAGAAGGCTCAGCACAGCACATTCTGTGTGGACCCGGCGACGGGGATACTCCTCCTCGCTTCCGGCCAGTCCACAGGCTCCGGAAGCCAGCCGTTCACGGAGACGATCGCCGCTCGGTCGATCTCGACTGTGGTCGGGGCGGTGGATACGTCGACCCCCTATCCAATCGCGGGCTGACCACCGGCGGCGTCTGCTCTGCGATTAAGACTTTGCGCCACGTTCGCGGCCGTTGCGTTCCCTCTCCTTCCGCGGCCCTGTACCCTGATACTCCGTGCGCGTCGCCTTGCTTTCTGACATTCACGCTAATGCTGTGGCGCTTGATGCCGTCGTGGCTGATGCCTTCGGGCGCGGCGCGGACGTGTTCTGGAATGCGGGAGACCTGGTGGGGTATGGCCCCGAGCCTGACGCCGTCGCGGCCACTCTGCGAGCCCTTGGTGCTCGTTCGGTGCGCGGCAACCACGATGCGGCCGCAATCGGCGGCATCGGCGTGGAGCACTTTAACCCGCTTGCCGCGGCCGCTATCCGCTGGACGGAGACCACGCTCCGCGCCGATACCGCCGAGTATTTGCGGAGCTTCCCCGAGACCCTCCGCGTGGAGCCCGTCACGCTCGTGCATGGCACCCTGCGTGACCCTCTCTGGGAGTACCTGGAGACCTACGATGACGCCCGCGCACATTTCGCACGACAGGACACATGGCTAAGCGTGACCGGCCACACTCACCGGCCGGTGCTGATCTATGAGCACCCCCAGGGGGACGTGACCAGCCGTCTTGCGCCGATCGGCGAGCCCTGCCCGCTCGATCAGACCGGCCGCTGGTGCATCAACCCCGGGAGCACCGGGCAACCCCGCGATGGCGACCCGCGCGCATCGTATGCCATCCTCGATCTCGCGCAGGCCACGATCACCTACCTGCGCGTCACGTACGATATCGCTGCTACTCAACAACGGATGCGCGAACTCGGACTCGCCGAACCGCACATCGCACGCCTGGCCGTTGGCCGCTGACATCAAGGAGTCACTCGCATGACCGCACCCATCAACGTCGGACTTGGCTTCCGCGTCGCCAACGATTCGCAGGAGGCCATACGCGCGCTCGACCCACGGATCGAACTGGTGGATCTGTCGGCGCTCGGCTCGCCGAAGCCGATCGATGATGCGGGACGCCAGGCGCTTCTCGAGCGGATTGCCGGCGTTGAAGTTATGGTCGGCGCGAACTCCATCCCCGCGGAATACTTCGCTGCAGCCGCTAACTTGCGCTGGTTCCAGGTGATCAACGCGGGGGTCGAGGAGCTGCACGCAAACGGCACCTTGGCCCGCGGGTTCCAGGTGACGACAGGAGCGGGCATCGCCGCCGGCCCTATCGCCGAACACGGCATTGGACTGATGCTCATGCTCGCCAGGTCGCTCCACACCTCCGTCCGCAACATGCGCGAGCAAACGTGGGAGCGCGGTTTTACCAGCCAGCTGGCAGGCAAGACACTCGGCATCGTCGGCCTCGGCGAGATTGGCCGCGCGGTGGCGCGCCGCGCCCGTCCCTTCGACATGCGCATCATCGCCACGAGGCGCAACCCTGGCGATGGCCGCGACCCGGACTGCGATGAGGTGTACGCGCACACGGACCTCGGCGAGTTGCTCGCCCGCTCCGACTATCTCTTCATCGCGGCGCCGCTCACCCCGGAGACTCGTCACATGTTGTCGGCGGCTGAGTTCGCGCAGATGAAACCTACGGCGTTTGTCATCAACGTGGGACGCGGCGAAGTGATCGATCAGCAAGCGCTGGTGCGCGCCCTTGAGTCCGGGCAGATAGCGGGGGCCGCCCTCGATGTGACGGACCCCGAGCCGTTGCCGCCGGGACACGCGCTCTGGTCGATGCCGAATGTGATCATCACACCGCACGTTGCTGGCGCAGTGGAGGGGTACGGGCACCGCGCGATTGGCGTCTTCGTGGCCAACCTTCAGCGGTATCTCGCGGGGGAACCGCTCTCGCATGTGGTCGACCCGGTACTTGGATACTAGTGTGTGAAGCGGGCTCGCGAATGAACCTGTTTGCCCGACACTAAGTTTGACCGCTCGCCAGCATCGGGTTACGGTAATTGCACAATCGCATGTTCAGCGGGGCCAAGATCGGCAATCCCACCGCTGTCTGGAGGAGTCCTCAAACGATGGTTACTGCAACCCCCGAGGCGGGCAAAGTTCCTGTGTCCGCGACCCTTGGCAACCGGATCCGCGCGGCACGCCGCGATGCCGGCATGAGCCAGGGGCAGCTCGCCACCGCGCTCAACACCACCCAGAGCGCCATTAGCCTGTATGAAGCCGGCCAGCGGTCGGTCGGTATCGATATGCTCCTGAACGTCGCCCGTATCCTCAATCGTCCGCTCCATTACTTCCTGGGCGAGGACGGGGACATGCTCTATGTGAAGGACAGCGACATCGCGAGCCTCATCGCCGAGTTGGAGCATCATCCGGAAGACCTGCCCGAACTGCTTGCCTACTGGAACTTCCTGCGCTGGCGCCGCGCGCACACCGTCGCCTGATCAGCCCCGGTTGCTACAACTACCGCAGATGGCCCCTCCCTGGAGGGGCCATTCGGATTGCAGCTGCTGATCGCTTTGGCCGCGAGCAGCGACTGGCAGCCGGCAACTGGTAACAGACCGCCGCCCCCCGTACGCTGACAGAATGTCCCGTCACCTCTGCGATGACACCGACGCCCGGCGTCTGCTGAACCCTGGCCCTGTGGCCATCGTAACGGCGGCATGGCGCGGCATGGTGAATGCTGCCCCCATCGCCTGGACAGCGCCGCTCTCGATGGCGCCGCCACTGGTTGGCCTCGTTATCCACCCCCACCGGCATACAGCCGATATGATTCGCTTCAGTGAAGAGTTCGCCATCAACATCCCCCCGCCCGCACTGATGAAGCAGACGGCGTTCCTCGGTTCCCAGACCGGATTGAACACCAACAAGATCGAGGCAGCCGGGCTCGAAACTTTTTCTGGCATGCGAATCGATGCGCCCCTTATCGATGGCTGCCTCGCCTGGATCGAGTGTGGATTGCAAGATGTCATAGCTGTCGGCGATCACACGTTGTTCGTTGGCCGCGTCGTCCGCGTGCAGGCATTGGATGAAGCGTATGCCGGGCAGTGGCTTCTCAAGGACCCGGCGTTCAGCCCGCTAACGTACATCGGTGGCGCCACCTACGCGTCCATTGGGCGGGCCCGCGATGCTGTGGTGCAGACAGACGCCCAGGGCGCCCTCATCATCGAAACTGCCGAGGAGCGCGAACAGCGCGAAGAAGAAGAGGCCCGCGAACGCGAACTGCGCCAGGCTGAGGGAGACGAGGGCTTCGAGGAGATGTCAGTCCGCTAGTGTTCTGCCGCGTCGCAGCCCGTTCATGATGGCCGCGAGTGCTGTGCCGACTTCGTCGCGGGCGGTGGCGGGGTCTTCGGCGGTGGCGATAGCCATCGCCCCCTCGTTGAGCGCTCCGAGCATCAGGTGCGCCAGGGCGTCCACCGGGAGCTGCTCGATGTAGCCTGCGGCCATGAGCCCGCCGAGGGCGGCCCGCGCGACGCCGAGCCCGTATACCCCCATCACCTCTTCCCAGTCCGGCCAGCCGATCACCGACAGGCCATCGATGACCACGATCTGGCGCACTTCATCTGCCAGCGCGGCATCGAGAAACACCGCGACCGCTGCCATAAGGCCTTCCCATGGGTCTGCAGCTCCCGCAGCTGCTGCGCCGACACGCGCGGTGAGTTCCGCTTCGACGGCTTCAAATGCCGCTCGAAATACGTCCCGTTTGGTCTTGAACTGGTGATAGAGCGCCCCGGTCGTGACCCCGGCGTCGGCGGCGATTTCTTCTGATGAGACGCCCGCGAAACCTCGATCGGCGAAGAGCCGGCGCGCCGACAGGATCAGCGCGGAGCGCGTCCGCGCCGATTGGCCCGCCTTCGAGAGTCCTTCAACCACATCCGCAGCATAGGTGTTCCACCGCGCGAATGCCTACCTGCCGGCCACCGGTAATGGCCCCAAATCAGGATGGGAGAGTGGCTCTAGAAACACATACGTAGAGTACGTATGTTAATAGCGCCAACCCCACACGAAGGCACAGGAGTAAGGAAATGCCCGATATCACCGGTTTTGGCCATGTCGACCTGAGCGTCACCGACCTCGACCGCAGCGAGGCGTGGTACACGAAAGTACTGGGCGCGAAGCGTATCGTTGCTCAGCGCGTCGACGATCCGGGGTACGAAGTGCGTGTGTTTGTGGAGCCGAAGAGCATGGCGCTGTTCGCGCTCTTCGGCCACGACCACAATGCGCAACAGCCCAGCACTTTCGACTTCAACCGAAGCGGCCTCGATCACCTCGCCTTCGGTGTCGCTGATGCCGACTCGCTGGATGCCTGGGGCAAGCACCTCACGGCGCTCGGCGTGCAGCACAACGGCATCGAGTCCGACCCGTTCGCCAACGCCATCGTCGCCAAAGACCCCGATGGCATCCCAATCGAGTTCTACCATTTCGTCGCGACAGACCAACTCGCTGCCATGATTGACGGCTAATCTTTGAGGGGAGGCCAATGATGACCACCACGTTCTTCGCCGTGCAAATCGCTCTGATCGTCCTGGGCATCCTGCTCGTTGCGACGGCTGGACGCCGCTGGCGGAGCGTCCCGGCCAATATGCGCCTGCACGTCGTGTTCCGGCGGGTTATGGCCGGAGTGATCCCGCTTGGGGCAGGCGCCGGCTGGATGCTCGGATGGCCTGCACTTGTCGCCGCAGCGCTCATCATCGGCTTCGGAGAACTCTTCGAAACGACCCTCGACATCTCGGCTCTCGAATCGGGAAACCGGGACGAATCGCCGTTCGACCATCGCTGAACGGGAGCGCCGGTATCACGAAAGCCGCCCGTCGACTCCGACGGGCGGCTTTCGTGGCTTGCAGTGCGTTCGGGCTATGCGATCCCGCCGCCATCGAGGATGAGCGTTTGCCCGCTGGTGAAGGACGAGGCCGCCGACGCAAAGTAGACCACCGCGCCGGCCATCTCGCCCGGCTCGCCGATACGCCGTAAAGCGGCGGTCTGCACTGAGTTCTTCAGGATCGCTTCGTTATCCCACAACGCCCGCGAGAACTCGGTCTTGATCAGGCCCGGGGCGATGCAGTTCACGCGGATGCCATCAATACCCCATTCTTTCGCACAGACCTGCGTGAGCATGATGATCGCTGCTTTCGAGACCGAGTAGCCACCCAGTCCGCCGGAAGCGCGGATGCCGCCGGTGGAGCTCACGTTGATGATGCTCCCGCCACTTCCCTGTTCGAGCATCGTCTTGCGGGCGAGAAGGCTGAGCTGCCATGCGGCCTTCACGTTTGTATTCATGATGGCGTCCCACGCGCGCTCTTCAAGCTCGGCGATTCCGCCGAATTGCGGGTTCGTGCCAGCGTTGTTCACGAGGATGTCGATACGCCCGAGCTGCTTTTTCGTCTCCTCAACAAGGTTCTGCAGGGCCGCGCCATCGCGGACGTTCGTCGGTACGCCGATGCCGCGCCGCCCTGTGGCATTTACCGCGGCTACGCTCTCTTCGAGCGATTCCGGCTTTCGCGCCGCGACACACACATCCGCGCCTGCCTCAGCGAGTGCGATGGAGATCGAACGCCCGATCCCGCGGCTTCCCCCGGTCACAATCGCTACCTTCCCGGCAAGCGAAAAATCAGCAACAACCATATCAATCTCCTTTTCAGACGCTGCGGTGCATATCGCCCCATGCTACCCTGCGTCGCGCTTCTGCGGTTGACTTGTGCAGCTATACTGCGCGGCAGGAAGTGTGCCATATGCTGCAGGATCTACCCGACCTTCTTGTGCTCGCGAGGGAGTCGTCAGTGCCCGGCGATGAGGTTTATCCGGTGGCGCTCGTCCGTGCGCTCTACGATGCGGGGATCATCATTGCGCCATTCGCGACGCATCTCGGTGGCGAGCAGGCGACGCTCCAGCAATCGACCGATGCCATACGACAGCTTGCCGTCGCCTCTCCATCGCTCGCGCTCATCGCGAGTATGCCAGTCGGTCTCGCAGGCATGTATGGCCTCGGACCTGGAGCGGCGCCAGCACAGCACCGCGAGGCGTGGATGAGCCAGGTTGAGGCGGTCGCTGCGAACTACCGCGAGCAGGAACTCTACGCCGCCTGCAACTCGGAAAAAGGCGCCGGCGGTTCGCTTGCTGCGACGAAGACCACAGCGGCGCTGGGGCCGGGCGGCTTCGCACTCACTGGAGAAAAGATCCTCGCTACCTCGGGGGCGTACGCCACGCACTACTTTTCGACGGCGAAGGTGCAGCCCGCCGAGTTGCCGGGGGCTGGCGTTGTGGAATTCTTCTTCGTGCGCAGCGATGCGTACGGGGTCGAAATACTCGATGACTGGGACGGCTTCGGCATGCGCGCGACGGAAAGCCAGACTGTCCGCTACACCGGCGCCCCAACTGAGGCGCTGGTTGGGTTCCCGAATCTCATCGAAACGGTGCAACCGCTGCAGTACTGGTACTGTCTCTTCGCCGCTGTACCGCTGGGTTGCGCGCAGGCCGTGCTGCACGAATTGGCCACACCGGCGCCACAATCGCCGGCACTGCGGCTGCGGTTCGCTGAGGCCGCCATGCGGCTGGAGTCGCTCGCGGCCTACCTCAACGAGACGGCTTCCGGCTGGTGCGCCGCCGCCGGGCCTGGATACGCTGCCCGCGTACTGCGTACGAAGACGTACGTGACGCAGGAATCGACGAAGCTCTGCGCGGAGCTCTTCGCGCTTGGCGGCGGGCGCCACTATCGCCGCAATAGCCGCATCGCCATGCTCATGGCTGATGCGTTCGCCGGCACGGCGTTACGCCCGCCCCTCAGCCTCGCCCTCGAAACGCTGGCAGAGACGTTCGAGCTCGAGTGAAGCCGCGCTCTGGCTACCGAGCGGCCAGGTTCTCCATGACCGTCCGCAACCCACTCACGACCCGTTCATCGCGAGGCCGCATATCGGGCTCGAACCGCCTGCCGAGCAGTTCCTGTATGCCGAGGATGTAGCGCGTGGCAATCACTATCCGCTGCTCGTCGGTGTAGCCCTTTTCGCCCTCGGAGAACCCGCGCGCAAATTCCTTCGAGTACGACTTCGGGTCCAGCTCGTCGGCCTCTCCCAGGTTGAATCGCTCCATCTGCGAGGCATAGTCTGAGGCCAGCCAGAACCGCGACGAATCCATGGTGAGCAATTCGTCCTGGCTCACGATTTTGCCCTGTGCGTTGATACCGTGCTCGAACTTGGTATCCACGAGGATGATGCCCTTCGTCCGAAGGAATTGCGCGGCCATCCCAAACGCAACCAGCCCACCGTTTCGGAGTGCCGTGTACTGCGCCTCCGTCACGTAGCCCAACCGCATGAGGTCGTCCGGTGACAACGTCACGTCGTGCTCCTCTGACTTGGTGGACGGGGTGTCCATCACGTACGGAAGCGGACCATTGACTACCAGGCCTTCGGGCATGACGTGGCCGGCGAATGTCTTGTCGCCGCGTTTCCACGCCTGGTAGAGGGACGTGGAAGTCGAACTCTTCGCCATGTACGCCCGGAAGATATTTTCGACAGGGATGACCTGCAGGTTCTCGGCCGCGATCACGACGTCGTTATCGGCGAGGCCCGGCACATCGAACTGCGACGTCCCGATTGCGGGCTCAACAAGCCGTCTCATGTAGTTGTGATTCGCCGCGAGGATCTGATCCTTGAATGGGATCTCGCCGCGGTTGATGTCATGCGTCGAGATACGCTGCGTCCTGACCATGATGCGCATCGGACGCCCGTCCTGCGTCACGAGCGGAGGGTTGTCAACGTCGACGGTTGCGCCGTCTTTGCCCGTGAATTGCGCTCTGCCGCCGAAGATCGAATCGGAGACCTTACCCGGCCGCACCGTGAATCCCTTGAGCTCGGGCACCGCTCCGGAGTCGAGGATCTCCTGTGTCGTGCTGACCCTCCCCTCGGTGGTCAGGTAGTTGTAGACGAGGTCCAGTGCCTGGTCTTCGGTCAGTGGGTCGTTATCCATCGCTACACCTCATGCGAATATCTATGCCCCGGGTAGGACAGGGTTCGACGGCATAACCGTCCGGTTCATCGGGCGCTGGGCCCAATCGTTGAGCGATTCTTCGAGCTCGGCGGCAGTCTCCACGCGTGCATACACATTGCCCACATCGCGCGCTGCACCGAAGCCGCCGGGGCTGAAATACACCACATGGAGACCCGCCGCTCGCGCCGCCGTGACACCGCGGGGTGAGTCCTCAACCGCGATGCACCGCTCGCGTGGCAGACCCGACCGCTCGATCCCCACCAGGTAGCTGTCCGGCTGCGGCTTGGCGAGCACGTAGTCTTCGCGTACCACGTGGAACCCGAAGTGCGCCAGCATCCCCGAGCGCGCGTGGATGATTTCGAAGTGCTCGCGGTGCGACGAGGTCACGATGCCCATGTGGAATCGCAGCGCCAATCGCGCCACGAGATCGGCCATCCCCGCGATGGCGATGGCTTCAGTGCCAAGGAGCTGCGTGTAGAGGGCATCCCGGCGCGCGTAGAGCGCGCGCAGTTCATCCCCATCGAGTTTCGACAGCGTCAGGAGACTCACGCCGCCGCGCAGGTTGATCTCCTCGAAATCCGCCCAGCTTGCTTCGATGCCGAGAGCGGCCAATTCGCGGCGGTTCGCTTCGAAGAACACCTTCTCCGTATCCACGAGGACGCCGTCGTTGTCCCAGAGGATGGCCCGGTCGCGGTTTGGCTGCGTCGCAGCGGTTTGCACTCGCCCACGTTAGCGCACTTCCCGGTTCGACGCCGCAGAGACGGGGTTACCGCCACCGGACGCTGTGTACGCTGCGCACACGGATTCAGGCGCGAGTGCATTCGAGCCTTTCGGGCACCACCCGCAGCTCGTTGTCTGGTGATGATTTCTACACAAATGGTCAGGAATGACAAGATGGCACGTGATGTTCAAGTACCGTTGAAATGTCGTGCGACGATGATCCAGACTCCCTTGGCTCATGCTGAACACATGGCGTTCGGATGCATGGGGGCGGGAGATGCGACCGGGCGCGCGCTTTCGGGAGTGACGCCACAGCAGGCATTGGACCAGCTCATCGACGAGCAGCTCCTGGCGCAAGCGGCAGCGAAGGCCGGGGTCGAAGTTTCCGACGACGATGTCACCATGGCGCTCAAGGCCGGCATCGTCGCGCCGCTCGATAGCGCGAGCACCCCCGACGATGTGAAGGCCGCAACCCGGGCGGCGCTCAAGGCTGCAGGCACTGACGAAGCGCATGTGCCGACGTATGCGCCGGCGAGGGACGCCTACCGCCAGTTCTTGCTTATCCAACGCCTGGAGACGGTTGAGCCGGGACTGACGCTGGAGCAACGGATCGCGAAAGCACGCGCTGGGGCTGACGCTCGGATCTACCCGGATGTGCTGGCTGCCACGTCGACCCCGCAGTCGTAGTTGACAGCCTCGCCGCGGCCACAGCCTACCGAAACCGAAAGCCGGCCTTGAGCCCCACATTCGCGGCCCACTCGCCCGCAGCCAGCTTCTTCTCGCCTTCGGGCTGCACGCGTGCAATGCGCAGGACATCGCCGTTCAAGCGGACGTCGAACCCGGTTTCGTCGACACTCAGCACGGTCCCAGGCAACCCGGCGACTTGGTGCCCCGCGAGCGCGCAGTCGTAGATGCGCAGCCGCTGCCCTTCGAACGTCGTCCACGCCCCCGGCGAAGGATTGCACCCTCTGATGAGCGCAGAAACCCACTCCGCCGGCGCGTACCAGGCAATCCCCGCGTGCTCATCGCTGCACACGGGCTCGTACGTGCCCAGTTCCTGCTTCTGTTCCAGGCGTGGAGCGTTGCCCGCCGCCACCAGCGCCACCGACTCCGAAATCGCGTCGACCCCCATCGGGAAGAGCTTTCCGAAATAGAGCGTGCCCAGGGTGTCTTCACGCGTGATGTCGACGCGCCTCTGCAGCAGGATCGGCCCCGTATCTATCCCTCGGTCCGGCCAGAAGATCGAAAGGCCCGTCTCTGTGTCGCCGTTGATAATCGCCCAGTTCATGGCGGATGCACCCCGGTGCAGCGGGAGCAGGCTCGGGTGATACTGGATGGTCCCGAGCTTCGGGGCCTCGAGTGCTTCCATCGGCACGATCGTGGTCACGAACGCCATCACGCAGAGTTCGGGCTGTAAGTTCCGCCACTGCTGAAGCCCGGCATCGGTCTTGAGCGATGCTGTGTCGGTGAGCGGCAGCCTCGCGGCCTCGCCCGCCGCCCAGAGTGGGTCGGACCGGCCACCCTCCACCGGTTGGGGCGCACTCACGCCCGCAACCTCGTGGCCGTCCTCGATGAGGCGCTTCAGCACCGCCTCGCCGAACGCTGCCTGTCCCATCACCGCAATTCGCATCGTGCACCCCGCGCCTGTCTATCCGCCAAGAGTATCATCACTGCCGCCGTTGCTTCGGTCTGCGCTACCAACAAACGAGCGGCGCGACTACACTGATCCACATGAACCCGCGCATGCGCAATGGAGATACCA
The DNA here is from genome assembly GCA_017308185.1 of bacterium. Lineage (GTDB taxonomy): Bacteria > Chloroflexota > Dehalococcoidia > Tepidiformales > Tepidiformaceae > JAFKFP01. The sequence continues at coordinate 12,201 of JAFKFP010000170.1, forward strand.
GGGGCGACGGCACGCACGTCGCCCTCGCCCGCGTGTAGCCCGCTGTTTGCCTCTCGCCGCACGCCATCTCCAGGAGTACGACTTTGCCATGCATCGAACCGGCGCGGCTCGCTGACGCCGAAGCTATCCATCAACTTATTACCTACTGGGCCGAAAAGGGCGACATGCTGCACCGGCCCGTCGGCGAAATCTATGAAGCCATTCGCGACTTCAAGGTTGCCCGCATCGATGGAGAAATCGTCGGATGCGGTTCGCTCCACATCATGGGCGCCGACCTCGCCGAAGTTCGCTCGCTCGCCGTCTCCGAAGCCGCCCAGGGAAAGCGCGTTGGCGCCGCCATCGTCGCTGCCTGTGTGCAGGATGCCATGAGCCTCGGGCTCGACCGCGTCTTCGCGCTCACCTATCGCCCCGGCTTTTTCGAGAAGCAAGGCTTCCGCCTCGCCAACGTCATGGAGTTTCCACAAAAGGTCTGGAACGAATGTGTCCGCTGCCCCTTCTTCACCAACTGCAAAGAAGTAGCCGTGGTGCGGAGCCTGCGCGAAGAAGGTGACCTTTCGGTGCCTCTGGTGCGCTAGGCTGCAAAGGCGTGGCCCTCAGTCAGACTCGAACTCGGAGCGCGGCACGCCAGACTGCCGGGTGATCGAAAGGAGTGTGCCAGCGGCGAGTTCGCGGGCGCGTGGCACGGGAACCGATCGCGTCCCGTCCGTGGTGCTTCGTTGCATGATCATGTGGCTGCCACGCTGACGAACCAACGCAAATCCGTGTTGGCGGAGGATCTCGCAGGCATCATCGCCAGACAGCCGTTTGAGCCTAGGCAACGGCGATGTCGACGCTCGTCACATACACGTCAGCCGCTAACCTGTCCCGCAGTTCCTGTTCGTCTGCCACTTCGAAGAACAGTTCGAGCGCTTCGGTCAGGTTGGCTCGGGCCTCTTCCACCGTCGCTCCCTGGCTGGCAATGTCCAATTCGGGACAGAGCGCGACAAACAGGTCGCCCTCTCGTTGGATGATCGCTGTCAGTCTGCGCATCTGCTCGATTGTACTCTACAGGTGCAACGGGATAAGCCACGCTGCGAAGCTCTTCGCTGCCCCTTCACACATGGGTTGCCCAACCCATCGGTGCCGGCCGTCTGGCCTCTTGCGTGCCGCCCAGCCCATCCCCCACACTACTTCTTACATGTTGCGCACGACGATCACCGCGCAAATCGAGGAAGGCCTCACCGCCCCGGACTCACCGGGGCGCGCTCTTGGCCGCTCCTGAACGGCGAGCACAGCTCTCGCCGCTTTTCGCATGTCCGCATTCGAAACTTCCTGCTGCGTCCCGCGCCGTTAACGGCGCCATGAGTTCGCGGTAGCATCTCACACGAGGAGCATTCCCATGGCCGAAAAGATCTACATCTTCGATACCACCCTGCGCGATGGCGAACAGTCCGCCGGTGTGGCCTTCACCCCGCCCGAGAAGCTGGAAATCGCGAAGCAGCTCGAACGCCTGGGCGTCGACATTATCGAAGCTGGCTTCCCCTGTTCAACGCCGGGCGACTTGGAAGCCGTCAAGACCATCTCACGCGAAGTCCGCGGCACGACCATCGCAGCGCTCGCGCGCGCCGTCCCGACTGACATCGACACAGCCTGGGAGTCCGTCAAAGAGGCGGCCGACCCACGCATCCACGTGTTCATCAATACCAGCGACATCCAGATGGCGCACCAGCTCCACAAGGACCGCGAGCAGGTGCTGACCCAGGCGGAAGCAATGGTCCGCCACGCGGCGAAATACACGAGCAACGTTGAATTTAGCCCTATGGACGCCACCCGCGCCGACCCGCGCTTCGTGTTCGAAATCATCAAACGCGCAATCGACGCGGGCGCGACGACGATCAATGTCCCCGATTCGGTGGGCTACGCCATCCCGGAAGAGCTCGGCGCCCTGTTCCGCGCGATTTTCGAGACTGTGCCAAATATCCATAAGGCTCGCGTCAGCTTCCATGGACAGAACGACCTTGGCCTTTGCACAGCGAACACCCTGACGGCCATCCAGAACGGCGTCCGCCAGGTGGAGGTCACCATCAACGGCATCGGTGAACGCGCCGGCAACACCTCGCTCGAAGAGGTTGTAATGGCGATCAAGACGCGGAAGGACTACTTCGGGTTCGAAACCAGCATCAACACCAAAGAGATCTACCGCGCCAGCAAACTCGTCGAGACCTACTCGGGCATGCCCATCCAGTGGAACAAGGCCATAGTTGGCAAGAACGCGTTCCGGCATGGCTCGGGCATCCACCAGGATGGCATCCTCAAGATGCGCGAGACCTGGGAGATCATGGACCCGGTCGAAATCGGCATCCCGCAGGGTACGCAACTCGTGTTGGGCAAGCTCTCCGGCCGCCACGCCTTCAAGAACCACATGGTGGACCTCGGATATGAACTGACCGATGAAGAGTTGAACCGCGTCTTCGCCGCCTTCAAAGAACTCGCCGACAAAAAGATGGACGTTGAAGACCGCGACCTCGAAGCGATCGTCAACGAGAACATCTCCGCTATGGACCACGCAGCGTGGCGCCTGGACCTCGTCCAGGTCTCGGCCGGTGACCACGCCACGCCTACCGCGACCCTCCGCGTCATCGATCCCGAAGGCAACGTCCGCACCGATGCCGCGACTGGCGACGGCCCCGTCGATGCCGTGTACCGTGCCATGAACCGCATCACAGGCCTCACGCCGAAGCTCAGCGAGTTCAGTGTTAACAGCGTCACCGAAGGCATCGATGCCCAGGGCGAAGTCACGATCCGCATCGAGGACGATGGCCGCACCTACACGGGCCGGGCCGCCGACACAGACATCATCGTGGCCAGCGCGAAGGCGTACCTCAACGCACTCAACAGGATGGTGGTCATCGCGGGGCGGACGAAGCAGACCGTCGCGTAGCAAGGCAATTCTCGGCGCCTTCTTCGTCGAGCGGAGAAGGCGCCGAGGAGCAACAGCCTTTGCCGTCAACGTCAGGTATTTCACGGTTGGGTGTCCGCACTGGACGATTCGATGAGATGGTTGCATTACACGTTCAAACCGTCGGCTCGGTGTCACTCAACAGGATGGTAGTCATCGCGGGGCGGACGAAGCAGACCGTCGCGTAGCTGCCGCAGCTGCCACGTCCGTCCTGAATGGTGTCTGGAGGGGCCCCGCACGATTCCCCGGTTACCCGAAGCGTACGCCGTAGCGTTCACAGAGGGCCGGGACGCTCGCCCAGTCGACCTCTAGCCCGTAGCGGTCGAGCAAGTTCGCGACTCTGGCTTCGTCTGGCGGCCCATCTGTTGCAAGCAGCGGCGCGATCTCTTCGAAGTAGTGTTCGAAGCCAGCCGGCGTGATGATCTCGAGGATGCGCGCCGGCCTGTCGGTGGCGTTCCAGAACGTGTGCCAGGTGTTGCGCGGCTTGGCGACGAGGTCGCCAGGACGCGCGTACACCACTGCACCGCCCTGCTCGAAGCCCCACTCGCCCTCAATCACGAACGCATACTCGTCCTCGTTGGCGTGCCGGTGCATCGGTGCCGCCAGGCCCCGCGGAGCGCACGGGTGATCGACGAGCGAGAGCCGTCCCTCCGTGCGTTCGCCGATGAGGAGCAGTGCCGCCCCGAGCGCCCCGAGCTGGTTGATCGTCGCCGAGCCTGACCCCATCACGGGGTGCTCCAAGGAAGGAAACGTTGTGACCATGCCAGACCTCCATCCGTTGATTTCAGTAAACGTATGTGGTTACTGAATTCAGAGAATACACCTGCCACCGCTCGACGCGCAATTGGATGAGCGGTAACGTCTACTCAAATGGCACGACGAAGCTATCGGCTGAAACAGCGTGCGGACAGCCAGCAGGTGACACGCCAGCGCATCGTCGACGCCACGGTCGAACTCCATCGCACCGTTGGCCCTGCCCGCACGACGATCGCCGCTATCGCAGCCCGCGCCGGTGTGCAACGGCTTACCGTGTACCGGCACTTCCCCGAGACTCGCGACCTTTTCCAGGCATGTGGCGCGCAATTTGTCGCCGAACATCCTGTGCCCTCTCTCGCGCAGTGGGCCGCCTTCGGTGCTCCTCGTGACCAGTTGACCAGCGCGCTCTCCGAGCTTTACGGCTACTACGCGGAGACGCGGGACATGCGCGCCAATGTCGAACGCGACGCGCCAGAGCTTCCTGAACTTGCCGAGGCCGCGTCGGGGTTCGCGCGGTTTTTGCATGCCGCGGCCGAACTGCTGACTGCGTCCTGGGCGGCGCCGGAGTCACAGCAGAGGCTTCTGCGAGCTGCTGTCGTCCACGCTTTGAGCTTCTCGACATGGCGCTCATTGGTGTCCGAGGGGAAGATTTCGAACGGTGAAGCCGCCACGCTGATGGCGGATTTCGTGGCCTCTGTGGCCGGTGGCGGATTGCGCTAACCGTTGCGGCCGGTCAGCGGCGAGAGGGCGAAGCGCCGGTAGCCTGCGGCGCCACCTGTCCGTTCCGGCGTATGAGCGGGAGACAGTGGATCAGAGCGGTCGCTTGCCCGGGATCCCCTCCCTGCGCGGATATTTCGGCGGCGTCGCTCCATGTTTCCGCAACAAGACGACGTGGATCCGATCGCTCACGAGGGAGTTCATCGGCACCACCGTGCCTCCGTCCACGCCGAGTTCTTCCATGGCACGCCGCGCCGCCTCTAATTCCGACTCAAGCGCACTCCCCTTGGGCAATGCGATCAGCGCCCCGTCACCAGCGAGCGGCGCCGTATACTCCAGCACCTCGCGCAATTCCGCGACGGCGCGTGCTGTCACAAGCCCGCAGTGGTCGCGCAATGGTCCTCGCCCCGCACCTTCGGCCCGCGCGGCATAGACACGCACATTCTCCAGCCCCAGCTCAGCTGCCATTGATTCGAGCAGCCGTGCGCGCTTCTGAAGCGGCTCCACGAGGTGTATCCGCGTGCTCGGCCGCATCACCGCCATCACGATGCCCGGGTACCCGCCGCCGCTGCCCACATCGCAGATTTCGCCGGCCCAGCCCGCTTCATCCGCGATGCGAAGGAGTTCGAGCGATTCAGCGTAGTGGCGCTGTACGGCATCTGCTCCGGGCACAGCAGTAACCCGGACGCGGGCGCTGGCTTCCGCAACCAGCGCGGCATGGCGTTCAAGCAACGGGAGCCATCGAAGGGGCTCTTCGAATCCCGGAAAGAGCGACGGAAGGCCCTCCCAGGTCAACATCGGTGCAACGCGCTCGGCACAGTCACGCATTCGATGATACATTCTCTATATGACCGAAGACGCCAGTGTCCAGGCCGCCCAACCCAGCCTGGCCTCTGCGCTCAGCGAGTACCTCGAGACTCTCAAGCCCGCTCAGCGCGTCGCCAGTGAATCGTATATCCGCAAGTTTCTCGACCTCATGGGACATGAGATGCTGTGCTCGTCGCTCACGGCCGCGCGCGTTGAGTCGTACGCCGAAGCCCAGATCAAGGATCGCGACCCGAATGCACCGGAGCGCGTCAGCGCCCTGAAGGGCTGGTTCCAGTTCCTGAAAAAGAAGGGCTATATCCCCGAGAACTACGGCGCGCGCATTCGTGTCCGCCGCAGCTCGCATCGCAACGGCCTCATGGCGAGCACGCGCCTCGACGAGCCGCCGATTGAGATGACCGCCGATGGCCTCGAAGCGCGCAAGCAGGAACTCGCCGAGCTGCAGGATCAGCGCCCCGAGATTGTCCGCGCCATTGCGACCGCCCGCGAAGACAAAGACTTCCGCGAGAATGCACCACTCCAGGCAGCGCGCGAACAGCTCGGCATGACCGATGGCCGTATCAAGCAGCTTGAGGCGGACATCAAGCGCGCCGTCGTCAGCGATGCGACGTCAGGCGACCTCTCCGCCATCGGCTCTATCGTCAGCGTTACCCGGCTCGATACGTTCATCCAGATGCAGTTCACCCTCGTCGGCGCGCGTGAGGCGAACGCCGCGGAGCGGCGGATCTCCGTTGATTCACCCGTCGGCAAGGAACTCCTCAATCGCCGCACAGGTGACGAAGTGAACGTGATTGTCCCCTCCGGGACCATCATTCAGTACCGCATTGACGCGATTCTGCCGGGCCAGTAGAGCACCGCTGCATCCGGGCCGATGAAACGCGAGGGGAGCCAGCCTCCTGTTTCCGTGCTGAGCGAAGCGACGGGGTTGAGGAACGCCGGCGTGAGGATGAGCACGGCCCACGCTGCGCCTATCCAGAGCACAATCTCTACTACTGTGATGTGACTGCCATCCCCAGTGGGTGCGTTGGTAATCCACTCGGCGGCAATGGGCGCCGCCTCGGTGTCGCGTCCTCGGCGCCATAGGCCACGATCAGCGCACCGGTCGCCTGCGCGCATTGCCACGACGCCATCCGATAGCGGTCGCCGCCAAGCCGCGCGTGACGATGCCGCCCGCAACACCGCTCACCCTTTGACGTTCTTCGTTCCCTGTTCCCGGTTTCCCTGCCGGCGTCTTAGAATGCGCCCGAAAGGACAGCCCCATGCCCGAAACCGTCCGCGACACGATCCACGAATTGCTCGACCAAACGCGCGCGACCATCGACGCCCTGCTCGACGCCGGCGACCCCGAACTGCCCACGCCCTCGTCGCACGTCTGCGCGCAGGGACGTGATGTTTGGGCGCTCATCACCAACGACATCGACCACGAAATCATCCATCACGGCCAGGTCGCTGAAGCGCGCTATGAAGCTCGGATCCCGCCGTCGCCATCCGCGCGGCTCGCCGCCGAATGGCTCGAAAAGCGTGCCCGCTTCATCGGCTCGCTCGTTGGCCTCACCGACGATCAGTTCAACCAGGAGACCGCACCCGGCGGGTGGACCTATCGTCAGGTCGCGAGTCACGTACTGTTGGTCGAGCGCGACTCACTGAACACCATGGCGAGCGACCGCGCCGCACGCGAAGGAGCAAACTGATGGCAACACGCGAACAGGTCACCGACCTCAAAGAGAAGATGGCGGAGGAGCGCACCGCTCTCATCGCCGCGGCCCGCAGCCTGTCCCCCGAAGACGCCCTTCGCGTCCCGGTCGATGCCGAGGGCGAAGAGCAGTGGACCGCCCTCGAACAGCTGGCCCACCTCTGGGAGATGGAGCGCAGCTACGACGCCTGGGTGCGCGCCGCCCTCGAAGAAGACGGCGTCTCGCTCCAGGGCGTGGCCGGTGAACCCGTCGAGATCCCCATCGAGAAAGCCAACGGACACACCATCGACGAGATGCTGCGTGCGCTTGAAGTCGACCGTGCCTACACCTTCGGCCTTATCGACGGCCTCGCGCTCGAAGCGTTCGACCGCAAAGCCGTGAGCCCGATGTTCGGCCCGCTCACAGTCCTCCAGTACCTGCGCTCGTTCTACCGCCACGACCGCCAGCACGCCGCCCAGATCCAGGGCCGCAAAAGCGACTACCAGCCCAACTTCAAAGGCAGCGAGCCGAACCAGCGCCAGATGCGGCTAGAGAAAGTCGCGCGGGAGGCGATGGGATCGTAACGATGCCCGCCGCCTCCGGTGTGGTCATTGCTTCTCGGGGCTCGCCTTCCGCGCCGCGTCGAGAGCGTCGTTGAGCGTCTTGTCCCATTCCACGAACTCTGCGCTGGCGGTGAGCACATTGTACGTGTGTACGCCCTGGCGCTCATCGTTGCGGATCGGTTCGAGCGGCGGGCTGCCTGCGCCCCGCTCGGACATGTCGGATATCGTCCCATCAGGAGCGACGTACAGATAGGCAGCGATCACCGGGGCCTCATTCGTCGCGGTTCCACCCGGGAAGAGCTTCCCCGGCGCTGCATCGAGCCCGATCACCGCCAGCAACGTGCCGTCGTCACGTTGAGCGAGCAGGTCGAGACGAGGGTTCCGGCCATCAACCAGGTATGCGATCTGGTCGCGAACCGCTTGCGGCTCAACCTGATAGCCGCGCGCTGATTCGCGAGACGGGATAAGGAGCGTCACTGAGGTGCCGGGCTCGTATCCCGCGCGCTCGCACAACGACACGCCGCGCGTGATGAAGTCGTCGCATTTGCCCGTGACCGTCGGGAACGTGGCGCCGGCAGCCTCCACATCGCCTGTCAGCCAGTCATCGACAGTGGCGACCTGCTCGGGCCGTTCGGCCCGAAGCTTCTCCAGCACCGGCAGCACGTTGCCGCCCTTGGGCAAAATCGTTGGAGTCGGCGTGATGTTGAATACCTCGGGGCGGGGAGCAGAATCGCTACACGCGGCTGTGACCACGACTCCCGCGATGCCTACGAGAATAGCCGCAAACCGAAACGGCCAGCTGGTGGCACTCAACGTCAAGGCGACACTCCATGGCCAATTTCCACGCTACGAACGCAGTGGAGCCACCTCCAGCCTAGAGGTAACTGAAACAGGTGTCAGCCAAGTCTCGTAGCGCGATGCGTGGCTTACTGGCGGTCAGCCTCTAGATGGGCAAGGATCGACAGATGGCAGGCTGGACAGCATTCCCTGGAGCCAAGATGCTTGGCACCCTCGTCTTGGAGGGGTTCGGCGACTTTTCGCCGCATGTGAACCTGGCAGACGAAGCCAGTGCGGAGGGTGCGCTATGGAGCGTGTTCATGCAGGGCGGCGATCTGATGTGCTGGTCATGGAGTTTCAGCCACTCGGATGCCGATCCATCAGACGCGGGACTCTGGTGGCTGGAGGAAGCAGAGTTGACCATGGGTGAGCGTTCGCGAATTGGGTTTGCTCAGGTTGGAGTTGAGCAGGATGTCCACGTCGCCCCGTTGCTCGTCCCGCTATGTCAGTGTTTCTATGAATCACTCCGTCGCCTTGGCGAGGTGGATTTGCGCGCGCTGCAGTTCAACGCGAGGAATCTGCTCCCCGACCGGCGCCCGGACGACCGGCCATACATACCCCAATCGGGGTGGTTTAGGATGTCGCAGGGCCCGCGGACAAACGCGTTCATTGCCTTCGACGATGGCTTTCTCCAGGGGAAAAGCGAGGACGAGTTCGTCCAAGCCGTGCGGGAATGGAGCGGCATCGGCGTGTTCGAGTTTGGACCCCTTGCCCCCGCGCTGCCCGAACACGCAATCGAAGATCACATACCCTGGCCGCCCGAAACGGCACTCTCACCTGCTCAAGTGGGCCTTCCGGTGGGAATGCCGGAGTGGACTCCAAGCAGCGCGGCATATGCGTTGGCATGGGTCATCGAAGTGGCGCGCCGCGACGGTCTGGCGGCGCCCAACTCCGCGATCCGCATTACACGGCTCGATTGACTGCCCCGCGTCTACACAACGCGCCACTGCACGAGCGTATACGGCTCATCCCCCGCATGGTCCTCGAACACCGCCTCCACCTCCGCGCCGATTTCCACATCCTGCTCCGGGTCGCCGAGCAGGTTCCCGACCATGCGCACATTGCCCGCGTCGGGCAACTCCACGAGCGCGACGATGTACGGCACACCGTTCTTGAGTGCCGGGTGCACCGGGTACCATGCTCGCTCCCAGCTATAGATCGTCCCGCGCCCCGAGACCTGCTCGTACCCAAGGTCGAATGAGTGGCACTCGTTACAGATCCACTCCGGGCCCCACTGGAACGCCTTGCATGCGTTGCAGCGCTGCACCACCAGTTCGTGCCGGCGAGCCGCCTCCCAGAATTCGGCGGCAAGTCCGTCCGGCCCTGGAGCCGGCGCCGGAAGCCCTTCGGGCAGATACGTTGTCCGTTCAATCGTCGTCATCACGCCACCTCCTTCGCCAGGATCAGGTCGCTCACGGGCTGCACCATCGGACCGGAACACACCATCGAAACGTTCACGTCCGGCACCTGGCAGGTCGATTGGCCGCGTACCTGGCGCACCGCCTCCGTAATCAGTTCGAGCCCGTGCATGTAGCACTCCGCGAGGTTGCCACCGCTCGTGTTCAACGGCAGCTTGCCGCCCGGCGCGATGAAGTTCTCTGGCGTGAAGAAGTCGTTGACCTCGTCCGCCGTGCAGAACCCGTGTTCAACGATGCTCATCATCACGCCACCGGTGAAGTTCTCGTAGCTTTGCAGCACGTCGACATCTTCCGGCCCGACGCCCGCCATCGAGTACAGCCGCGGCGCCAGTGTCTTGAAGTTCGAAGTCGCGTAGTCTGGCGCGTTGTGCACGCCCGCGGCCTGCCGGTAATCCGTACCTTGCGCCGCCGCGAGGATGTAGGCCGGCTTCTGCTTGAGATCCCTCGCCCGCTCCGCCGACGTCACGATAACCGCCGCCGCGCCGTCGTTCTCCATGCAGCAATCGAACAGGTGGAACGGCTCGACAATCCAGCGTGAGTTCTCGTAATCCTCTTCCGTCAGCGGACGCCCGTGCATCACAGCGCGCGGGTTGTGCTGTGCGTGCGCGTAGCTCGCCAGCGAAACCGCGCGCAACGCCTCCTGCTGGACGTGGTGTTCGTGCATGAACCGGCGCACGCGCATCGCGAACATCTGCGCCGGCGACATCAGCCCATACGGCGCCGTGAACGCTGCCCCACCCGCGGCATACTTCACCGGCGCGCCCTGTCCGAACCGCCCGAACTGGCCCTGCGCCAGCCCTCTAAACACGACGACGTTGTCGGCGTAACCCGCCGCGACGGCGGCCGCCGCGTTCGCGACAGCCCCCGACCCACCGCCGCCGCCGCCGCCCCAGAACATGTTGCTGAACCCGATGTGCGGCAGCCCGAGTGCGCTCGCAATACGCGGCGGGTCGTTCCGGTCGTTGCTGTACGAAGCGAACCCGTCGATGTCGTGCACATCCATGCCGGCGTCATCGACCGCCTTCAGGACCGCTTCGAGCACCAGCTTGAA
>JAFKFP010000010.1 GCA_017308185.1 bacterium
CGCCGCCAGGCCGCGGAACTGTTCGGGCTTCAGGTCGCCTCGCGTGATCTTCACTTCTACCGCGCTAAAGCCCTGCTGCCGCTGCGCCCGCACGTTCGCTGTCACAAACGCAGTGAACGCCCGCATATCGCCGTTCGGCTGCTCGTAGAACGGCTTGCGCGGCTGCAGAGTGGCCTCCTCGTCGTCGAGGTAGAGCAACCGGTCTGGGCGGAAATCACCGTTCGCCCAGTCGCCCTGCAGTTCTTCGTTCACCACCTCGCGGAACGCATCGATCCCGATACGGTCGACGAAGAACTTCAAGCGCGCCTTCGAACGGTTCTTGCGCAGTTCGTCGCACTTCTCGAAGACCCGCACGATCGCTTCGGCCACCTTCAGGTAGTCATCGAGGCTCACGAACTCATACAGGACATAACCCGCGCGCGGTAGAATGCTCAGCCCGCCGCCCGTAATGACCCGGAACCCCTTCACACCGTCCTGGATGCGTGGGATGAACCCGACATCGTTGATGCCGGTGATCGCGCGATCGGTATCGTCGGCCGTGAATGCGACCTTGAACTTGCGCGGTAGCGCCTGCGAGAGCGGGTTCCGCAGGAAGTAGCGCGCCAGCGCTCCCGCATACGGCGTGGGGTCGAACAGTTCGTCGAGCACGCCCGCCCAGGGGTCACCCGTGACGTTTCGCACGGTGTTCCCGCACGCCTCACGGCTGGTCAGGCCCGCACGCCCCAACACGTCCAATGCGTCCTTAGCCTTCGCCAGCGGCACATGGTGGAACTGGATGTTCTGGCGCGTCGTGATGTGCCCTTTGCGCAACGGTGCGAACTGCTCGGCCACATCCGCGAGCGTCTCCAGCTGGTCGGGTGTCACTCCGCCAAACGGAAGCTTCGTCCGGATCATCTGCACACCCGGCTGGCGCTGGCCATAGACGCCCTGCTTCAGGCGGAAGGGAATGAATTTCAGCTCCTCGCGTTCGCCGTTCAGGAATGCGGTCGCTTCTGTGCCAAAATCTTCAAGCTCGGCCTGGAGGATCGGCATGACCCGGCCCGGTTCATTCGTATAAACGATCGTCTCAACCTCAGGCATGGCGGAGGCTCCTATTGGTTAATCTCGACCGACTTTATCAACAATCTCCCTTGATCTCAAGCAGATAAAGTTGATAAAGTCAGTCAACTCAGTCCACTAGGTGCGCCACATGGCCCTCGCCTCTCCCATAACCGCCGACGCCATCCCCCATTTCGCCCAACGCTTCGAAACCGCCCAGCCCCAGGAGATCGTCCGGTGGGCGATCGATACCTTCGGCGACGGCGTCTCGGTCGGCGCGAGCTTTGGCGGCGCCAGCGGCATGGCCATCCTTCACATGGCCGCGTCGATCAAACCCGACGTCCACGTATTCGTGCTCGATACGGACTACCTCTTCGAAGAGACGCACGAGACCATGCGCCGTGCCGCCGTCTCCCTTGACCTCCAGAACCTCCAGGTCTACAAGTCGCGCCTCACGCATGAACAACAGGCACTCCAGCACGGCTCGGCACTCTGGATGCGAGATCCCGATGCCTGCTGCGAACTCCGTAAGGTCGAGCCCAACCGGCGCGCGCTCGACGGAAAGACTGCCTGGCTCAGCGGCCTTCGCCGCGACCAGTCCGAAGGCCGCGCCGATACCCCCATCATCTCGTGGAACAACAAGTTCGGGCTCGTGAAGCTCAACCCTCTCGCCAACTGGTCCGAGCAGCAGACGTGGAGCTACGTCGTGGCGCACAACATCCCGTACAACCCGCTCCTCGACCAGGGTTACACCAGCATCGGCTGCTACAACTGCACCGTACCTGGTGTGCAGGGCCGCGCCGGCCGCTGGCAGGGTTTCGAGAAAGATGAGTGTGGCCTCCACACCGATTAAGAGCGGATCGCCCTCGTGGCACCAATTCGTCCCAGTCCGTCTCCGCGGGCGCCTCTACAGGAGTGTTGATACAACATGACACAAAACCAGGGATTCGTGGTTTGGTTTACCGGCCTCTCCGGCGCCGGCAAGTCCACCCTCGCGGAGGCGCTCGCCCCCGCCCTCCGCGAACGAGGCATCCCCGTCGAAATCCTCGACGGCGATGTCGTCCGCACCAACCTGTCGAAGGGCCTCGGGTTCAGCAAAGAGGACCGCGACGCGAACATTCTTCGTATCGGCTTCGTCGCGAACCTCCTGGCCCGGAACGGCGTGGCGGTCATCACTGCCGCTATCTCTCCCTATCGTGACATTCGTGATGCCAATCGCGCGCTCATCGAGGGTGATGGTTCGCAGTTCATCGAAGTTCATGCCGCCGCCTCCCTTGATGAATGCGAAGCCCGCGATGTGAAGGGCCTCTATGCCGAAGCCCGCGCCGGCAAACGCCCCGGGTTCACCGGCATCGATGACCCCTACGAGGCCCCACTCGCTCCCGAGGTACGCTGCGACACCGGCCGCGAGAGCGAATCCGTCAGCCTCGATCGCATCCTTGCCCACCTTGAAGAGGCCGGGCTTATCCTCGCGGAGGTAGCTGCATGACGGCGCTCGGACAACCCTACGGCGGCGAACTCGTCAGCCTTCTCGCGGAAGGCGATGCACTCGCCGAACTCGAGCGGGAAGCCGCTCACCTCCCCTCTATCACGGTCGATTCCCGCACCCGCAGCGATATCGAACTGCTCGCAAACGGCGGCCTCAGCCCCCTTCGCGGCTTTATGCGGGAGAGCGAGTACCGCTCTGTCGTCGATACGCTCCACCTCACGAACGGCCTGCCCTGGTCGCTCCCGGTCACCCTCTCCGTGGATGAGGCTCGCGCACCCGAGTTCACCACCGGCGCGCGTGTGGCCCTGCTCGATGACGATGGCTCGGCCCTCGGTGTCATCACCGTCGAGGAAACCTATCGCCGTGACAAGCAGCATGAGGCCACGCAGGTGTTCCGCACCGATGAGGATGCCCACCCCGGCGTTCACGCGCTCTACGAAGCGGGCGACCTTGTCGTGGCCGGCCCTCTTGAAGCCATCAAGCTTCCACCCTATGCGCGCTTCAACGAGTACCGCCTTACGCCTTCCGAGACGCGTGCCGAGTTTGCGGAGCGAGGCTGGTCGACGGTGGTCGGGTTCCAGACAAGAAACCCGATCCATCGCGCCCACGAGTATTTGATCAAGTGCGCGCTCGAAAGCGTCGATGGGGCGCTCATCCATCCGCTCGTCGGCGATACCAAGTCCGATGACATCCCCGCGGACGTGCGCATCCAGTGCTACGAGACGCTCATCGCGCGCTACTTTGTGCAGGAGAAGGTGAAGCTCGCGGTCATGCCTGCCGCCATGCGCTACGCGGGCCCGCGCGAGGCCATCTGGCACGCCATCATCCGCAAGAACTACGGCTGCACCCACTTCATCGTCGGCCGCGACCACGCCGGTGTCGGCGGCTACTACGGCACCGAACACGCCTTCTGGTGCACACGCAGCGGCGCGATGGCGACGACGAAGACCTCACCATCGAGCGAAGACGAGCGCATCTTCCTCTCGGGCACAAAGGTCCGCGAGATGCTCCGTCGCGGCGAAATCCCGCCCGTCGAGTTCACCCGCCCCGAGGTCGCCCAGGTGCTCATCGAGAGCATGCGCGTGGCGGTCTAGAGCCAGGAACGCTAACCGATGCCATTCGACCCCATGCTGGTGGTGGCCGGGCTCGTGACCGGCGTCATGGTCGGCCTCACCGGCATGGGCGGCGGCGCCCTCATGACGCCCATGCTCGTCCTGCTCTTCGGCGTCAGCCCCCTGACCGCAGTCGGCAGCGACCTCGTCGTGTCGCTGGTGATGAAACCGGTCGGGGGCATGGTGCACGTGCGTCATGGCACCGTCCGCTGGGATATCGTCGGATGGCTCACCGCCGGCTCTGTCGCCGGCGCATTCGGCGGTGCGGCACTGGTGGGCCTCGCCGGCGGCGACCATGTGGGTTCGCTGCTCAGACACGCGATCGGCGTGGCGCTCATCGCGACGTCGCTCCTCATGGTTGTGCGGCCCTTTCTCAAGCGCCGCGCAGCATCCGGCGAAGAAGCGGCCGACCCCATCCGCCCGGCCATGACGCTCGTCGTCGGCCTCGTGGGGGGCATCCTCGTCGGCCTCACATCGGTCGGGTCGGGCTCGCTCATCGTCGTCCTGCTTCTGCTCATGTATCCCGCCCTCAGCTCCGCCGAACTTGTCGGCACGGATCTCGTCCAGGCGGTGCCGATTGTCGCTTCCGCCGCCCTCGGGCATTTCATCTTCGGCGATATCTCGCTCGGCCTGGTCGGGTCGCTGCTGCTCGGTGCTGTGCCCGGGGTCTTCTTCGGAGCGCAGCTCTCGGCACGTGCGCCGTCAAAACTTGTTCGGCCGGTGCTATTCCTCGTGCTCCTGTCGAGTGGCCTCAAGCTCGTCTAGTTCATCGCGGTGCAAGTTGTGCCAGGCTCGGTGGCCCACTCCAGCTCTCTCCGTTGTCGAGCCGCACGAGGAGCATCGTACCCGTCGCTTCGACAGTGCCGGGCTGGTCCGCGCGTGCTGGTGGAAAGGCTACTGCTGTCGGCACCAGCACTCGCGCCCCCTCAGGAAATTGTGCCGAAGCGGCGATCTCCAACGTCTCGATTCGCTGTCCGATGCCGCGCGCCAGCACCTGCAGGAGTGCGAAGTCATTCACCGCCGCCAGCGCGGCCACCGCCTGGGCAGCCGTTGCGGGTTCACGGGCGCCGCGCAGATCGGCTGGCGGCGGGATTGCATCCTCGCCGCCCCGGGCGATCAACTGCCCCACCATCTGCTTCGCCCGCGGAGCGATCTCCCCGCTCAACCGGTGCAGCAGCATGACGTCATCGCACTGTTCGAAAAAAGCGATGGCACGTGCGACATCTTGTCTGCTGGTCAAGGCCGGGGCCTCCGTCTTCTCGGCTGGATGCGACCGCTACCCGCGCGATGGCATCTCCACCTGGACGTTGCCGCGCACACTTGGTTGCCCGTCGGCGAGCGTGACAACTTCGAGTTCTACGATGTTCTTGCCGTCTTCCTGGCGCTTGTCCACCACCCGGCCCGCATAAACGATCGCGTTCCCCGCCACGTCGGGCCGCCGGAATGCCACACGCAGATTGCGGACCTGGGCTTCGGGCCCGGCCCAGTCGCTCACATACTGGGTCATCCACGACAGTTTCAGCAGCCCGGGAACGAGCGCGCCTCCGATGCCCATCCGCTTGGCCGACATCCGCAGGTGCTCGTGGTAGCCCGGGTTGGCGTTGACGAGCTTGTCGTAGTTGCGGGCGTGCACGTCGAAGGAGCGTGACACGTTGGTCTGGTCGATCCGGCCCGGCTGCGGACCGGGCTTGGAGGAGCTCACGCAGGCCATCCTGACGCATGCGGCGCCGTCGTGCGCGCAGACCCGTAGCGTGTCCTCGATGGTGCGGGCGCTGGCGGTGAGCGACGAGGTGGAGCCGTGGGCGCTGGTCGTCGCCACCGCGGAGCCCGGGGTGGATCTCGTCGTCGCCGCGGGAGACCTGCCCTTCGACTACCTCGCGGGCATCGTCGACCGCATCGACCGGCCCGGCGTGCTCGTGCCGGGCAACCACGACCCCGAGATCGACGGCGCTCCCCCGGCGGGCTGGGTCGACGCCGACGGGCACGTCGTCGATGTCGG
>JAFKFP010000108.1 GCA_017308185.1 bacterium
CCTCCAGCATCGCCTCGGCCGATTACACCCTCGACCCCGCCGGCAACCGCCTCACGCGCACGGACGCCTCGGGGACGCAGACCTTCACCTACGACAGCCTCAACCGCCTGGCGACAGCGACGGGACCCGGCACCGCATCGGATACCTACACGTACGACGCCTTCGGCAACCGCACGCAGCTGGTGGATGGCAGCGGGACGACCACGACCGCTTACAACGCGGGGGACGAGATCACTTCGATGACGCCGCCCAGCCCGGGTTCCGCAGTCACCTACACCTACGACGCCAACGGCAACCTCACGGCCCGTGGTAGCGACACGTTCAGCTGGGACTACGAAAACCGGCTGACCTCGGCGACGGTGGGCGGCACGCCGACCACCTACACCTACTCCGGCGACGGCCTGCGCCAGTCGGCGACCACCGGCGGGACAACCACGGACTACACCTGGGACATCAATCGCTCGCTGCCTGAAGTGCTCAGCGACGGGACCTCCCAGTACATCTACGGCCTCCGCGGCACGCCGCTGGCGCAAGTTTCGGCGACCGGCACGGTGCACTACCTGACCGACGGCCTCGGCTCGACGATGGCAACGACGGACGCGAGCGGGAACGTGGTCAACACCTACGCCTACGACCCTTATGGTGCGACAACGAGCTCAACGGGCAGCCAGCCGAACGCGTACCAGTTTGCGGGACAAGCGACGGATTCGACGGGGCTCCAGTACCTCCGGGCCAGGTACTACGACGCGGCCACTGGGACGTTTATCTCGAGCGACCCGATGGGCGTCAGCCCGATCTGGCCTGGAAATCCCTACGGCTACGCCAACGGCAACCCAGCGTTGCTCACCGATCCCTATGGGCTGTTCTGCGTCGGCCCCCTGTGCGTCAGCAGCCATGATGTAACTCTCGGTGGCCATTCAGCGAAGAAAGGGATAGCAAATCTGGCCGGGAGCGCAAGCGATTTCATCCGTCGTCCTTCCACGCTAATTTCGATCAGTCAAACCGCGGCTATCCCGGCAGCCATTTTGGGATGTGCTGGGGCCGCAGAATCCGGTGGACTCCTTGTTCCCGTTTGCGTCACTGCCCTTGGCCTCGTTTACGTTACAACGAAGGACAAAGTGGCCGCGGCTGGCTCCGCGTTCGTGAACGGAACAACCGGCCCCGTCGAGGCGGCGTGCAAGATGGCCACGGCTGGCCCGGGCCAGTTGTTTAATCTCCGGCCATTCGTAGGCACGGGGTTGTGCAAGTTGGCCGCTGGCATAGATGGAGCACTCCACCTCTCTCCGCAATCCGGATTCAACATTGGAGAAAAGCAACAATGATCATTTGGATAAGCGGTGGATTAGTCTTACTATCGTTGACGATCGTCCTATTCGAAACTTTGACCGGGAATTTCCGGCCGGACATCGTTGGCGGTGTAGCGTTTGCGACGATCGGAGCTATTGTGCTTGCGCTCATACGGCTTGCTGTTAACGTTGACCGACGCCGCTAGCGGACACGATTACGCTTCTGGCGAATACTTTCCACATACTCGTCCAACTTTAGGTTATCCGAGGATCCGGCGACCCCACTGGCAAATGATAGGCCGACGCGCAAGAGCACGTGGAACCATATTGGGAGCCACCACCATCGGCGCCGCGCCCAGGAGAACATGTACGCATTCTAGAGCGCACGCCCTGCGACCGCAGCAGAGAGCGGCAACGCCTCGTACACCCGATGCCGGGTCACGACCGAGGCGCGTGGCAGCTGGCACTACGAAAACGGCTGACGCGACGACGGGAGTCAAGACAGCCGTAATACGACAGGTTTCGATTGCTGGTCGACCAAGTGGCATAGAAAGGTGGTCTACTCGCCTGCGGAGTCCTGCAGGTGGACTTGTGAGCCATTCAGCCCCGTGCTGCAGGCATCGCCGACACGATGGCAGAATCGTGTCGATAGGCGTCGGATCGCTCTGAGACGCAGGGCGGCCAAACGCGACAACTTCTGACGACTTTGCCCTGACCTCTGGACAAGCACCACTTACGGCGTAGACTTCGCGCCATCACCGCGGGCGCCGGCTGCGTTCGGGTCGTGGCTGCTGCTCCTGCGCCAGAGGGTGAAAAGTTGAGCGCTTCACGGCTCCGCGTCGTCATCATGGTCACCGCGCCTTGCGAACGGCTGTCAAGAACAGCGCGCTGACGACGAACCACGTCCAGGGTGACGTCGCGTCTTCCCCGCGCGTATCGCATGATGGCTCGCGTGCAGCGCTTGGCCAGTATCCGCGACTCCGGCCCCGAGCGCCTCATCGCCTTCAGCGATGGCGTCATGGCGGTGATCATCACCATCATGGCGCTCGAGCTTCACCCGCCCGGCGGCACAGACATCCACGACCTGGCGCACCGCGTGCCGGCGCTGCTCATCTATGTCCTCAGCTTCGCGATGATCGGGATCTACTGGAATAACCATCATCACCTGCTGCGCGCTACCGAACGGATCAGCGCCCTGGTCATGTGGTCGAACCTGCATCTGTTGTTGTGGCTCTCGCTCTTTCCGGTGGCCACCGAGTGGATCGGCGAGGAGTACCGCCACGCGCTCCCCGCCGCCGTCTGGGGAGTCGTTGCACTCGGAAGTGCCATGGCGTATTTCATCCTCGTCCGGGCGCTGCTCCGCGTACACGATGCCGGTTCTCGTCTCGCCCTCGCCATCGGACGCGACTTCAAGGGACAGATCTCGGCGGCGATCTACCTGGCCGGCTTCGGCCTCGCATTTCTGCCGTTCGGCCCGTGGCTGAGCTACGCCTGCTACGTCAGCGTTGCCATCATCTGGTTCGTCCCGGACAGGCGCTTCGAGTTCTGAAGCCGGTCGGTCGCATCACTACCCGGGGCGCTTCACTGCGACGTCTTCGCCCCTGTCGGCTCCGTTCGTCGTCTCATGGCTCTCCGTATGCAGGCTGTCCACGTGCTCTTCGAGATGCCGCACCATCTCCTGCACGTGCCGCACCTGGCGGTCGAGGTCGTTCAGCCGTTCCCACTCCGGATCGGGCAGCCGCTGGATCGCCCCGTTCGAATCATCGCGGTACGCCACGATGTGTCCCGGCACGCCGACGACGGTCGCGTTCGCCGGCACATTCGTCACGACCACCGAACCGGCGCCGATCTGCGCATTCTCGCCTACTTCGATAGCGCCGATGAGCTTTGCTCCCGCCCCCACCACCACGCGGTCGCGCAGCGTCGGATGGCGTTTCACGCGCCTGGTGCTGGTGCCGCCGAGCGTGACCCCCTGGTAGATCGTCACGTCGTCGCCGATCTCGGCCGTCTCGCCGATCACCACACCGAGGCCATGGTCGATCACCAGCCGCCTGCCGATGCTTGCCC